>JAHKAQ010000017.1 GCA_018825765.1 Patescibacteria group bacterium | reverse complement strand
TCAGGTCGCCCATCAGGGCGATATTTAAGTTGTTGATTTTTTTTTGAGTTTCCTGAATAGCCATAAGATCAAGAAGTGTCTGGGTGGGATGTTGATTTGGGCCGTCGCCGGCGTTAATTACCGGCACGCTGGAAACTTTGGCGGCTTTTTGGGCCGCGCCGGCTTTGGGATGGCGAATAATGATTAAATCGGCGTAACCGGAAATTATTCGGATAGTGTCTAAAAAAGATTCTCCCTTGCCGCCGTAAGAAGTAGTCAGCGGATCAGCGAAACCGATGACGCCGGCGCCAAGCCTTAAGGCGGCGGATTCAAAACTTAACCTGGTGCGGGTTGAGGGTTCGAAAAAAAGACTGGCGATAACTTTTCCGGCGAGTTTTTTGTTTGATAATCGGGGATTTTTTTTGATTTCCCGAGCTCGTTTAATAAGGGCTTGAATTTCTTTCGGGCTAAGATCTTCAATATTTAAAAAATGAGTTTTCATTTATGATCAGTTAAAATCTGACTGGTAAGTTTGGCGCACTTTTCCCAGGAAAATTTCCGGGCCTGTTCCAGGCCTTTTTGCCGCATGCTTTTCTGAAGACCCGGACTGTCAAGCACGTTTTTTATGATAGCGGCGAGTTCTGAAGAATTTTGGGCGTTGAAATATTGAGGAGCCCCGCCCCCTACTTCGGGCAAGCTTGAGTTATCAGAAGAGATAACCGGCGTGCCCGAGGCCATGGCTTCCAGAACTGGAATGCCAAAACCTTCATAGAGTGAGGGGAAAACAAAAGCCCTGGCCGCGCCTAACAGGCCTGGAAGTTCGCGGGTTTTAAACGGACCGGTAAAGATTATATCAGAAGCGAAACGGCAGGACTGGATTTGTTTAAACACGATCTGATTGAGCCAGGCCCTGGGTCCGGCCAAAACCAGGGAAAGCTCCCGGCCGGATTGATTTTCTTTTACTGTTTCAAAAGCTTTTAAAAGAACGCTAAGGTTTTTCCTGGGCTGAATAGCGCCCACGTAGAGCAAATAATCTTTTTTTATTTTAAATTTATTTTTTATTTTTTTAATGGCGGCCGGATTTTGGGCGGTTTTGGGGTTAAAAATTTTTCTGTTGAAGCCATGGTAAATGACTTGTATTTTAGAAGCCGGCGCCTGGTAATATTTTATAATATCCTGCTTGGTATTTTTTGAAACAGCGATTATTTTCGCGGCTTGCTTAATTGCTTTTTTGGTAAACAAATTGAGCAAGAAACAGTCTTTAGCCGGAAAATGATGGGGGAAAATCTTAAAAGCCAGGTCATGAATAGTGACTACTACTTTGAGGTCTGAGGGAATAAGATAAGGAACGGTTTGGAGCGGCATCCACAGAACATCAGGCTTGTCTTTTTTTAATTCAAAGGGAAATTTGAGTTGAGTCCAAAAAAAAGGAGCGCTGGAGCAGCGGATAGTGTAATTAGAGTATTTTTTAAATTTTAAGGCCGGATTCAGCCGCCCCTTGGAATAAATAAAAAAATTGTCAGCCGGCGATAGATGTCCAAGATGATCAAGGACGTTTTTTATATATATTCTCGTTCCGTCAATTCGCTTATCACAAAGATCAGCAGCGTCAATAGCGATTTTCATAAAAGATTAAACCTAAAAAGTAAACACGTTTAAGGGTCTGTTGCCGAATAGGCTTTCGTTACGAATTTGACCGAAAAATGGAAATTGCAGTAGAAATGCTATTTGGCAACAGACCCTTTAGGTAATTTTATCATATTTTCTTTGTTTTACAATGAACTTGTTAAAGAGACTGCTGTTCGATAAGTTTTTCTTTTTCAGCCAGACTTTTAAGCCATTGATTGAATTCCTCGCCGATCTGAGGATGATGTTTGCCGAATTCCACCACGGCCTTTAAATATTCTAATTTATTGCCGCAATCAAAACGTTTTCCCTGGATTTGGCAGGCGTAGATTGGTTTTTGTTTTTTCAGGTTATTAAAAGCGTCTGAAATCCAGAGTTCGCCGCCAATGCCGGTTTCAGTGCGTTCCAGGGCCTTGAAAATATCAGGAGTTAAAATATAGCGGCCGGGGTTAGCGTAGCGGGAAGGAGCTTCAAAAACGCTTGGTTTTTCAATGATGGCGGCTACTTCAAAAACCACGGGCAGTTCCTGTTCTTTGGAATACTCAAAGCGGGCCGGTTCAATAATACCGCACTTCTCCACCTGTTCAGCGGGAACTTCAATTACCCCCACCATTTCCTGGACAATCTGATTTTTTTCATACTGGGCGATCATTTGTTTTATGGCCGGGGTTTGGGAAAAAATTATGTCATCGGCGTTGCAAAAAATGAAAGGCTCATGGTCTCGCAGGAGCTTTTTGGTGCAAAGCAGGGCGTGGCCGTTACCCATTTGTTTATCCTGGCGCACGTAAGTAATATTTATTTTTTCGCGCAGTTTTTCAAATTCCTGGATTTCTGAAAACATGCCCTTTCTAACCAGAAGATCTTCCAGTTCAGGAATATAGTCAAAATGGTCTTCAATGGCTCTTTTGTTGCGGCCCGTGACAAAAATTATCTCATCAATGCCTGAAGCGACGCATTCTTCCACAATATGCTGGACAACCGGCTTGTCCACTATAGGAAGCATTTCTTTGGGTTGGGCGCGAGTAGCCGGAAGAAAACGAGTGCCGAATCCGGCTACAGGGAGCACTGCTTTTTTGATTGGCCGATCATTATCCATCATGTGAGTTGGCTTTTAAATTGCTCCCTCCGGCAATCTTTTTAGAAAAATTTTTAAATATTTTATCAGCCGCGGCAGGCGATAATTCCAAATATGATAAGAGCGAGAATTATCCGATAAGCAACAAATAAAACATAACTCCTGGCGGCCAGATATCTTAGCATGAACTTAATGGAAAGAAAACCCACCAGAAAAGAAACGAAAAACCCCGTGACAAACACCCGTGGATTAAGGCCTGAATCGATAAGAGCCGGAACCTGTATCAGGCCGGCGCCAAAAATAATGGGAATAGAGATAAAAAATGAAAGTTTGGCCGCGTCTTTCCGGTCAAGCCCCAGAAAAAGTCCGCCGGTTATGGTAGCGCCTGAACGGGACGTTCCGGGAATAAGCGCCAGCGCCTGGAACATACCGATAATGAAAGCCTTGTAACAGGGCAGTTCGTGAATTTTTTCGTCCAAAGGAAAGGCAAGCTCGGCGGTTTCTTTTTTTTGGTTGCGGTAGTGGAGATCAGCGGCCAGGAGAAGCAGGCCGTAGAAAAAAATCATGGAGGCCACGGAAGCCGGGCTTCTAAAGATTTCTTCGATAAGATCGCTGAAAACAACACCGGCTATAGCGCCGGGCAGGGTGGTAAGGATGAGCAGGGAGATTAATTTTTTCCTTTGATCGCGGGTGTGACTGAGAATTGTTTTTTTAATTTTTCTTCGAAAATAAAGAACGACCGCGCATAAAGTTCCAAGGTGCAGGGCCACGTCAAAAGCCAGGTATTGGGCCGGGCTAAAATTTAAATCCAGGTTAAACACATAACGGGCGAGGATAAGATGACCGGAAGAGGAAACCGGAATAAATTCTCCCAATCCCTGAACAACACCCAAAAAAATTGATGAAAAAAAGTCTGACATAAGGGCAATGAATTAGCCGCGGCTTTGAAAAATTGTCCATTGATCCAACGGTTTATTGAATTTAATATACCACATCTTATCAGTTCCGCCATGGGCGGATTTTTGAGAAATTTTTTTATGGTTGAATATTTTTTCTACTTTTACTTTTTTTTGATTATCCGGGCTTAGGGCTTGAATAAAGGAGCCGGACTTTATGGCGTTATGAACCCGAACTTCAAAAAGGTTGTTTTTTTTATCCTGAACTTTAATTAATTCTCCGACCATTTTGTATCGACTTTGGTTTCTGGAACAGGAAAAATTCTGAATCCGCGGGTCGGCTCCAAAGGCAAAACCCGTGGTGTATTGACGATTGCCTAATTTACTGAATTCTTTTAAGGCTTTAATTTGAATTTTTTTTCGGGCCTTGCCCCGGGCTTTAAGCGCCTGAGCGTAATATTTAACCACGGTGGTTATGTAATAAAGGCTTTTGTTGCGGCCTTCTATTTTTAAACCGTTAATTTTTGTTTTTTCCAGCTGATCTAAATATTCTATGAGGCATAAATCTTTACTATTGAAAATATAGGTTCCATTTTCATCTTCTTCCAAATACAGGGAGCGTTTGCGGCGCGCTTTTTCTTTCCAGGGCCAGCGGCAGGGTTGACTGCATTCTCCCTGGTTGGCTGATCGCGAGTTAAACCAGGCTGAAAGTAGACAGCGGCCTGAATAGGCCAGACACATAGCTCCGTGGCAAAAATACTCCAGTTCAATGTTTGGAACTCTTTGTTTGATCCGGGCCGCTTGTTTCAAGGTAGTTTCCCTGGCAAGAATAACCCTTGAAATGCCTTGTTTTTTCCAGAATTCTATTGCTCCGTAATTCAGGGCGTTGGCCTGGGTGGACAAGTGAATCGCCTGCCGGGGATATTTTTTTCTGATCTGAGCTATGATGCCGGGATCAGAAGCGATAATCGCGTCCGGACCGAGTTCAATGACGCGGGGAAGGTATCGCTTGAATTGATCAAATTTTTGATTGTGAGGATAGATATTTAAGGTAACATAGACCTTTTTCTTGAGGGCGTGAGCGTATTTTATTCCCTTTTTAACGTCGGCTCTGGTAAATTTATTGACCCGGCCGCCGCGGAGAGAGAAATCAGGAACACCGCAGTAGACGGCCTGGGCGCCGTAAGCAAAGGCGTATTTTAGTTTATTTAAGTCGCCGGCCGGAGCTAATAGTTCCATAAAATGAAGAAAATATTTATTTCAAGGAAAACAAAAAGGGGTTGTGCGCGCATCCCCTTTTTGCCTTTATTGAATCTTTCAGCGGTCTACCAGTTGTTGCCTTGTCGAGGTTCAAAGCCTCCTCTGTCTGATCCGAAATCTTTTCTGGGAGGTCTGGCTTCGTTAACCGTGAGATTGCGTCCTTCAAATTCTTTGCCGTTAAACAGTTCAATGGCCTTCTTGGCTTCTTCTGGAGTGGACATTTCCACGAATCCGAATCCTTTGCTCTGGCCAGTCATCTTATTAGTAATTATGTTCGCTGATTCTACGGTGCCTGCCTGGGAAAAAGCTTTGCTTAGTGAATCTTCCGTGGTGTCATAGGATAACCCGCCCACGTATAAATTTTTGTTCATACCTTTGGATTGATTTTAAAATGATTATTATTGTATTCTTCTTATTTTTTCTTTTACCAGAACTTTAACACATTAAGCAAAGCTCTGAATCCTTGAATAAGAAATCGCGCAATCTATTACAAAGGATTAAGTAACTCTAAGAAGCTTACCTGTAAAGATTGACTGATTTTTTCAGGAAAGTCAAT
>JAHKAQ010000120.1 GCA_018825765.1 Patescibacteria group bacterium | reverse complement strand
CGAGGTAAAAGAGGCGCTAAGGGTAATTTATGCCGCCGGAAACAGGAAGGTGACGGTGTTGCATTGCACCACGGAGTACCCCGCTCCCTTTAGAGAGGTAAACCTGATGGCCATGATAACCATGAGGAAGAGCCTGAAAGTTCCGGTGGGTTATTCGGATCATACGCCGGGAATAGAGGTATCTATCGCGGCGGCGGCGCTGGGCGCCTGCGTAATTGAGAAACACTTCACCTTGAACAAAAAAATGGAGGGGCCGGATCACAGGGCCTCATTAGAGCCTCATGAGCTTGAGGCCATGGTTAGGTCTATAAGAAATATTGAGAAGGCGCTGGGCGATGGAATAAAGAGGCCTTCCCAAGGAGAGAAAAAAGTGGCCTTAGTCGCCCGAAAAAGTGTGGTAGCGGTGCGGGATTTAAAAAAAGGCGCGGAAATAAGAGAAGAAGATATCGGGATCAAACGGCCCGGAGACGGGATCGCGCCAAAATATTTCAAGAAAGTAATAGGGAAAAGAGCAAAAAGAAACATAAGAGAGGGCGACACCCTCAAATGGAAAATGCTGATGAGTTAACTAACGTTTTGAATTCGCACCGGCGTTTTATGCCGGTGTTTTATTTTATTTTGCACCCTAAATTTCTGCCAATAATTTTGTAAAGCTCCTTTAGTTTTCCCTTTGCCCAATGCCAGGGAGAAACAGCCAAGCTTTTGGCCTTTTTTTCGTAAGAGTTTAAGACCTCTTCAAGCGCCGACTGATCATAGATTCCCTTATTTTGGTTGGCTCTTTTTATTTTTCCAAACCAAGCTTTTACTTTTTTTAGGAATTGAGGATCAAGCTGATTTTTCCCTTTAATTAAATCCAGGTGCAGTTTGATTTGCCTTTGACCGGGATTTAAGTTCAACTCTTTCAACTGGCCAATAATCAGGCGCCGGACTGATCGCTGCTGGACTATTTTTGATTGACCGGCAAAGCGGTCAAAGTGGATGCGATATTTTAAGAGAACTTGTTGAAGGTTAGCCAGCTGGTGATTTTTCGAAAGCCGGATCCAGAGATCGAAATCTTCGGCCAGAGGATATTTATCGCGGTATCCGCCGGCTTTTATCAGGGCGTTTTTCCTTATCATGGCGGTTGGATGGGAGATGGACGGGATAAAGAGCAGCTGGCTTTTTAAAATGTCCGGTTCAGAGAAGAAGTGAAACTTTTTCCGGTCGTAGTCATTGATGGGCTTTATCCAACTGCCTACTACGGCTGAAGCGGGATTATTATCAAGAAACTGGACCTGTTTTTCGAAACGGTTTTTTAAACTTAGATCGTCGGCGTCCATTCTGGCGATGTATTGGCCCCGGGCAATTCTTAATCCCCTGTTCAGGCAGGCTACAATTCCCTGGTTTTTTTTATTTTGAATGAATCTTATCCTGGGATCGGAGAAGCTCTTGATTATTCGGGCGGATTTGTCCAGGGAGCCGTCGTCGATAATGATTAATTCAAAATCTTTAAAGCTTTGACTAAGAACGCTTTGGATAGCGGGCTCTAAATATTTTTTGCTGTTATAGACTGGCATTAGGACTGAGATTTTCATAAGTAAGGATTAGGACATTTTTATTAAATGGTTGATAATTATTCGGGAGGCTTGGGGTTTTTCAAATTCAAGATATCTTTTGATGTATTTTTTCTGCTGATTTTTATCTACTTTAAAATCCGAAAGGGAATGGCGTTCAAGAAAGCCGGGGAATTTTTTATAATCAATCCAGCGGCCTACTCCTTTGAACTGATACATCTTTGGATCGCGGCGAAAAGGCAATAAATGAGATCTTCCGGGCGTGTCTAATACGTCAATGGTAAGGCCGTATACTTTAAAAAAGGCGGCTTCCCAGATGCCGGCGCTGTTGAAATTTACCAAAAGATCGGCGATCGACATTAATTCAGTGCTCATAATAGGATACCAATCCTTGTCTTCTAAAATAACTTTATGGCAGATTTCTTTGAGAAAAAGAGGTTCGCGATGGCGGGAGCGGCTTTTCCCGATAAGCAGGGCGTTATTTTTTTCGCACCAGTTTCTAAGCGCTTGAAGAATCTGTTTGTAACTTGTATCTCTGCAGTATTTTATAATCAGCTTCGGGTCGCGATGAAGACGAAAATTCAGGAAAAGCTGGATTTTGCTTTGGGCAGTAAAGACCCATTTGGCCCAGGGATAAAAAGGGTCAAGCGTCAAAAGAAGCACGATTTTCTTATTTTGGGGCAGGCGGTATTTTTGGCGAATTTCTTCTGGCCGGGCCAGATCATAAACTGAATCAAGGATAGGATTGCCGCAGGGGATTATTTTTTTTCGCAGTTTATTCTTCAGGCAGGCAGGGTGAATTTTACAATAGAGCTTGGCGATCCAGGAGCTGTAAACAAAAAACCAATCAACTTGAGCAAGCGCCCGGGGCGAAACATTGGTAAAATCCCCGGTCCATTGAAGACAGCAGATTTTAATGTTGTTTTTTCTTAGATTGGGCAAGGTCTTGCCAAATTTTCGCGGTTCGAAATGCAGGGTGAAAAAATGAGAAATTTTATTTTTTATGATCAACTTTTCCAGGCGCTGGTTGTTTTTAAAGTAGAGAAAATTAACCTTTTTTTTAATGTTATAGGGAAGATAAATATTTTTTTTTAAGGGCTGGTATTTAGGATTATTGGGCCAGGAATTCCGGGCGTCAGGGCCGCAAAGTAAAAAAATCTTTATTTTTCTTTTAAGCGCTTGAAGAATTAAGGGCGCGAAAGCTTTTACCACTGAAGCCCTGTCAAAGCAAAAGCCGATTCTAATATTTGTCATACAAAAACTATTTTTTAAGTAAAGGTGAGTATATTTTATTATAATAATTGTCGGCGATGATGCTCCAGTCAAATTTTCTGATGGTTTTTCGAGTGTTTTGGATTATTTTTTTCCGGATTTTGTTATTTTTTAAGATAGAAATCGAATTTTTTAATATTTCTTCCCTGTTATCAATATCTGCCAGGAGGCCGTTTTCTCCATGTTTTATCACATCCGGAGCCAGGCCGACTTTAGTTGATACAACAGGAACACCGCTGGCCATTGACTCAAGAATGGCCTTAGGCCCTCCTTCTTCGCGGGAAGTCACTAAATAAAGATCAAGCGCGGAATAAAAAGGAGCTATTTGGGGGTAGTCTTTTATAAATTCATGGGTGAAGCTTATTTTTGATTTTTCGAGCCTGTTTTTGACATAGCCTCTGGCAGGACCGGTTAAGAGTACGTGAACCGGCAGTTGTTTGGCCAGCTTCCTAACAACATCGCAAAAAACGTCTGGACCCTTTACGAGCTTGGGCGTATCCCCTCTTCCCCAGCCATTGCCGTCTTTTTGAAAAGAGCCGATGATGAATTTATCCAGCGGCAGGCCGAGCTGTTTTTTTATATCTTTTATCTTTTTTGGGGGCCTGGGGTAGAATTTTTCTAAATCAACGCCTAAAGGGATAACTATTATTTTATTTTCTTTTAAGCCCAATTTTACTAATTTCTTTTTGGTAATATCGCAGGAAGTATGAACCAGGCTGACTTCAAAATTAAGCCGGGGAATGAATTTTATTCTCCTGTCCCGGGGTGAAATGTGAAACCAGGTAAGAATTATTTTGTTGGAAGGGTGAACTTTTTTCAGGCCTTTTGAGGTAATAAGGGTATTTTCTGAACCAAAATGAACAAGGCTGTTTCTTAGGCCGGCAGGCTCCACGATGGTTTTAGTTCTTATGAGGCCGGACTGGTTTAAACGCCGGGTGATATATTTTCCGTCCCAGGCAATAGACCAGTCCGCGTTTTCCACTACGTAAAATAAATCATAGCGCTGATAAATGAACCGATTAACAAAAAAATCGTAAAGGACGCGGAGATTTTTAGGGGAAAAATATTTAGGCCAGTTTTTCATAGATTTTAATTTCTTTTTTAATTTGAGAATAGAGGGAAAAGTTTTTTTTGACAAAATTTCTGGCGTTTCGGCCCAGTTTTTTTTGCAGTTTTTTATTTTTGTAAAGAAAGGTGATTTTTTTCTGAAGGCTTTGAGCCGAGGTTTCACAAAGAAGGCCGGTCTTTTTATGCTCTATTATCTCGATATTGCCTCTTGTTTTGGTGGCAACACAAGCCAGTCCGCAGCTCATGGCTTCAAGCAGGGATTTCGGCATGCCTTCATAAAATGAAGGCAAAATAAAAATTGGATATTTATTAAGAATTGAAGCGAGGCGGTGGTTGGGGTAAGGGCCTAAAAAATTAACCTTTATTTTTGCTTTTCGGGCAACGCGCTTTAGCTTATTTTTTTCCTCTCCGCGGCCGATAAGATCCAATTTAAAATTTGTGCCCTTTAGGGCTTTTATTAAACTGCTTAAATTCTTTTCCCGGCTTAAGCGGCTTACGCAAATAAAGCGCGAATCGTATTTTTTAATCCGGATCAGGGGTCTGAATATTTCAGTATTAATGTAGTTGGCGATTTTTTTTACTTTATTCTTTTTTACGATTATTTTTTTTAAAACGTCTTTTTTTATCTGTTTGGAAGTTACCAGGCAGGCACAGGCTAAATTAAAAGCAAAAAATTCAAGCAAGGAGGCCATGATAAACGCGGGCCAGTGTTTTTTTTGTTTAAGATAAAAGGAAAGCGG
>JAHKAQ010000119.1 GCA_018825765.1 Patescibacteria group bacterium | reverse complement strand
TTTATAATACAGGGAACGCAAAGGAATTGAGAGACACAGAAGAATTTCCAAAAAGGAAGTCCGATTCTGATTCAAAAGAGGAAAGTTTATGCGAAGATATTCAAGATTATTTAACTAAAAGCCCGGATTATCCGGCGGAAGAGATATATATTCCTTCAGGGGATCATTGTTACGAAGCTGGGCTGTTTTACAGCCTTCAAAGAGGCAATTACAGGTATAATATTTCGCCGATTTATACTGAAGAATACGCGGCGTCGAATAATTTGAAGAAACAAACGGCTGAAATTTTTGGGGAATTTTTTACGGTGGCGCTAAATTTCAGGCTGATTGATATTTCAAGACCTAAGCCAAAGCCCAAATTAAAGCCAAAACCGAAGACGCCCAGCGCTCCGATGCCGGTATCGGCTAAAAAATCAAACGGCAAGCTGATTTGCGCCAAAAAGAATGATAAGCCCAGAAAAAGCAAGCAAAACAAAGGAAAGCATATGGACATGGAGTGCTGTCTTGATCCGGACGAGTATCCGAATCCGCACTGCACTTATTAAGGGTCTGTTGCCAAATAGGGAACGAAATTATTATTTAAAGCTGAAAGAATAAATCGTCTTATAAAAATCATCACGGTATTCGGGCCATTTTTGGGCGGTTGTGTTGCTTGAGATAGTGAAATATTTATAAATTACCGTTCTTGTCATGCGTTCTTGCTATGTTTTTCTTTTGGCTCTTTTTCTTTCTGCTTCGGTTAGAAATTTTTTGCGAAGTCTCACGCTGAGCGGGGTTATTTCCAAATATTCATCCTGGGATATGCTCTCTATTCCCCTTTCAATTGTAAGCTCGAGAGGAGGGGTAAGCTGAATCGCGTCGTCAGATTTTGAAGCTCGCACGTTGGTAAGCTGTTTTCCTTTAATAGGATTTACTATTACATCATCTCCTTTGGAGGAGGATCCGATTACCATTCCTTCATATACTTCAGTGGCCGGCCCTATATATAGCGCGCCGCGTTCCTGAATATTGTATAGCGAAAACCCAAGAGCCTTTCCCGATGCCATTGAAATGATTGACCCTGTATTGTGCCTGTTAATTTCGCCAACATGCTTTTTATATCCTATAACCCGGGAGCAGAGAATCCCCTCTCCCCTGGTATGGATAATAAATTCGCCGCGATAACCCAGCAGGCCTCTGGTGGGGATTTCAAAAATCATTCTTACCTGTTTTCCATTGTTTTCCATGCTCATCAACGTGCCTTTTCTTTTTCCCATTTTTTCAATGACTGATCCTGAAAGAGGTATGGGGACACTAATAATCGCTTCTTCAAAAGGTTCTAATTTTTCTCCAGCTATTTCTTTCGTGATGACTTGCGGCTGGGAAACTTGAATTTCATATCCCTCCCGCCTCATATTCTCAAGCAGGATGGAAACATGGAGTTCTCCCCGTCCATAAACTTTATAATAATCCGGAAAAAAATCTATTTTTAATCCGACGTTCACCTCTATTTCTTTTTCCAGGCGCTCCCTTACTTGCTTATTGGTGACAAATTTTCCTTCGCGGCCGGCAAAGGGGGAGCTGTTAACCATAAAATCCAAGGATATGGTCGGCTCGTCAACAGAAATCGCCGGAAGCGCTTTTTGCTTTGCGTTTTCACAAAGAGTTTCTCCAATATCAATTCCAGGGAATCCGGAAATCATGACAATATCTCCGGCGGACGCTTGTTTTATTTCTTTTCTTTCAGTGCCGATAAAGGAAAAAAGCTTTGTTACTTTCCCGGTTTCTGATCCCCCAGTCAGCTTTTTAATGGTAAGAATATCGCCTAATTTAACGGTTCCTTCATAAATTCTCCCGATGGCCAGGCGGCCAAGGAAATTGTCATAACCTAAGTTAAACGGCTGAAAACGAAGCGGATTTTTTGTTTTAGCTTCAACCGGCTTCACTTTCAAGAGTATCATGTCCAGAAGAGGAGTGAGATCGCTGGAGTTATCATCTAAATGTTCCCTGGCTATACCTTCTCTTCCTATGGAGTATATTGTCGTGAAATCTAATTGTTCGTCGGTCGCTCCCAAATCAAGGAACAGTTCGAAAACTTTTTCCTGGGCCATACCAGGATTAGCTGTCGGCTTATCGATTTTATTAATGACTACAATCGGCTTTAATCCCAAGGCTAATGCCTTTTTTAAGACAAATTTGGTTTGAGGCATGGGTCCTTCCTGAGCATCAACCACCAGAAGCACAGAATCAATAGAACGCAAAACTCTCTCTACCTCTGAGCTAAAGTCTGCATGACCAGGGGTGTCCACAATGTTAATCTTGGTTCCTTTGTAAAAAACCGAGGTATTTTTGGAATAGATTGTAATGCCTCGTTCCTGCTCCAGAGCATTAGAATCCATACTCACAGTATCATCAGTAACCATACCGGTTTGACGCATCAAGGCATCGGTTAAAGAGGTTTTGCCATGGTCTACATGGGC
>JAHKAQ010000118.1 GCA_018825765.1 Patescibacteria group bacterium | reverse complement strand
TCGAGGGGAAATCTTTTAAGAGCAGATCAGTCAGGGTGTGTCCTTTGTTTTTGGCGTCTGGATGAACCTGCAGGCCGGCCGGCTTATTGATAACAAGGTAATCTTTGGACTGATAAATTATTTTAAACATACGCGATATCCGTGATGTCTGGCCGCGGTTCAGGCGATCTTTTTTTCTTTGACCAGTTTTTTTAAGTATTTTCTAAAAGCGTCTTTGGTTTCCTGGTGTTTTAGGCCGAATTCAACCGTGGCTTTTAAAAATCCGGTTTTGGAGCCGCAATCAAAGCGCTTGCCCTTGAATTCATAGCCGTATACCGGCTTAGTTTTAATAAGTTCGATAATGCCGTCGGCTAATCGTTGCTCCCCGTCACGGGCCGGGCCGGATTTGGAAATGGCGTCAAAAACCGCGGGCGTTATGATATATTTTCCAACCACGGCCAGATTGGAAGGGGCTTTGCCGAGTTCAGGTTTTTCAATGAATTGACTGATCTTATAGGTGCGATCCTGGATTTTTTCTCCGTTGATTACGCCGTATCTGGATACCTGGCTGGGGGGTATTTTTTCCAAACAAACCACCGGGGCTTTGTATTTTTCATAAATATCCATCAGCTGTTTTATGGCCGGGACCTTGGAGTCAATAATATCATCGCCGAAAAGAACAGCCACTGGTTCATCGGAAATTAAGTGCCGGGCGCAAAGCAGGGCGTCGCCGTCTCCTTTGGGCTCGCTTTGCCTGACATAGGCGAATTTAGCTAAATTAGATATCCTTCTTACTCCTTTTAAAAGGTCTTGCTTGTTTTTTTCTACCAGATTGTATTCTAATTCAAAAGATTTATCAAAATGATCCTCGATAGCGCGCTTGCCGCGGCCGGTAACGAAAATAATTTCAGTGATGCCGGCGGCCACAACTTCTTCCACTAAATATTGAATCACGGGTTTATCCACCACAGGCAGCATTTCTTTGGGCATGTTTTTGGTGGCGGGCAGAAAACGGGTGCCGTAGCCGGCGACTAAAAGAATGGCTTTTTTTATCATGGATAGGGTTAAGAATTACAGTTTAGAAATAAAAAATGAAATGGCGCTTAAAAAAAAGGCCAAAATAAAAAGCATAATAGTGCGTCCCTCGTAGCTTCGGGCCTGGCGCATTTTTTCTTCGTCTCCGGAGTGAATATAATACTTGGCAAAACCCAGCAAAAAGCGGCAAAGGCAGACAAAGGTCAAGCCGGCGGCAAACCAGGCTAGAAAATACTGAATGGCCTGGGCGGTTGTTTGAGCGATTAAGGGTTCTTTCATAAGATAATAGGAAGGATAAAAACAAATGAAAGTGTTTTTAGGGCTTTGAGATTATAATAGCATTATCTTAACAAGGAGTCGATGGTTAAGATAATAATTAGAGAGCCCAGGCTGATTACAAGGCCGATGACGGAAAAGGTAAAATATCTTTTGGCGGTGGCGGCGCGTTCAATATTTCCGGCGGAAGTCAGGTAAAGTATGCCGCAGAAGACAAAAGCGATCACGCCCAGGGCGCCCAGGATTTTTAAGACAAATTTCATGGCATTGGAAAAAAGCACGGTGATGTCAGGCGCCGAGGAAAAGGGGGCGGCAAGAACCAGGGAAATAGGAGCAAGCAGGAAGAAGATAAGAGGAAAGCAGAAATAGAGACGAGGATAAAGTTTGGAGGGCATATTTTTATTTAAAAATAAACTGGTCCTGGGGTTTAAGCTCAAAACGGTTAACCGCGCCGGCTTGAAGTTCTAGAACGTATTTTGAATTTTTTTGGGGAGTGAACAAGAGGCAGGGATCAGAAAGGCACGGTTTAGCGTTTTCTTTTATTTCTAAAATTTTTAAGTCTTCATCCAGCCAGATAATATCAAGCGGAATAAGGGTATTTTTCATCCAGATAGAGTGTTTTTGAATATCAGGGAAATCAAAGAAAAGACCCTGATCAGCGTCCAGTTTATTTAAAAACATTAGGCCGGTTTTTTGCTGCCGGGAAGTTTGGGCGATTTTCACCTTAAAACAGGCACTGTTTTGGCAGATAGTTTTGGTATTTTTTGGACGGTTGGTTTTTAAGAGAAAATAAAAAACAAAAGCGCTTGTTAAAATAAAAACCAGGATTATTAGATTTTTTTTAGAAAAATAAAACTTCATTAAGCGCGACTGTCGGCTTGGAGCAAATTAAAGATAACTTCAATTAAAACAAGCGCTCCCAGACTGATTACTACGCCCAAAACGCAATAAATCATGGATTTTTTGGCTTTTTCCATCCTCTCATCATTGCCGGCTGAAGTAAGATAAAGGATGCCGGCGATTACAAAGCCGATGACGCCGATAAAGCCGAGTAGTCCGAGGAGCCAATACATTAAATTTTTGACTACACCTACGGCTAAATCCCCGCTGCCTTCTTCTCCAGGGAGATTAGTGCCGCTGGGATATTCTAAAAAAGCCGCTTGGGTGATTTTTGGCATAATGGAATAAAAATTTCAGGATAGGGTAATTTTAGAAGCGGTTACTACCTCCGAACCAACTATTAACAGCTTTTAATATAACAGTACCAATTAATCCAACCACGACTCCGATAACGGAATAGATCATGCCTTTTTTGGCCATTTCCATTCTATCATCATTGCCGGCTGAAGTAAGATAAAGGATGCCGGCGATTACAAAGCCGATGACGCCGATGAAACCAAGCAGATACAAAAGCCACTTCATTAAATTATTGACAATCTCGGTTATTGTCCCCCCACCTAATCCAGTATCCGTAGGTGGTGAATACTGCGCGCTAGCTACCAACGGCATTAACATAGATACCGGAGCCAGGATTGTTTTTCTTAATTTTTGTTTCATTCTTGAATTTTTAATTATTATATTAAAATTAAGTTATTTATCATGCCGGTCGCGCCTTCGGTCAGAAGCTCGTCGATTTGCTTTATGATAATAAGGGCGGCCAAAGCAATTACCAGGCCGATAACTGAATAGACAAACTGTTTCTTGGCTTTTTCCGCCCGTTCCTGATTGCCGCCTGAAGTTAAATAAAGAATGCCTGACCAGACTAGACTGATTATACCAATAGCGCCTAAAACAGACAAGAGGGTTTTGGCCGCTTTGGTTACCACGCTCTTGGCTTCCTGGGCCGCGTCGATGGTGGCGTCCTTTGAAGCGAATCCAAAAATCTCAAACAGCTCTTTTAAGATGGTGGGCGCGGCTAAAACAATCACCACGCCAATCACGGCGCCGGTCATTATTTTTTTGGCCAGAGTGGTGCGCTGTTCGTTGCCCTGGGAAAAAACATAGAAGATGCCGGCGATAATTAGAACCGCGATAGCCACGAAAGCGACAATAGTTTTTAAATAATCAATGATTTTGGTGGCGACCTCCTCGAAATTGAAATCCTGGCTCTCTTCGCCCAGCGGATTGTCAATCTTTACGCTTTCAGCCTGGGCCGGCAAGCTTTGGGGGATTAGAATCCCGGCGGCGGTAAAAATAAAGCTAAGAGTTAAAGAAATACCAGCTAGATTGAGAATGAATTTATTTTTCATTAGTTGGAGATAAACAAGTTTTCAAGCTGTTTTATGATAATCATCGAGCCTAGAGCGATCACTAATCCTATTACTGAATAGATTAGGGTTTTTTTGCCGGTAAGCATCCTGTCTTCATTGCCAGAGGAGTTAAGAAACCAGAGTCCGCCGATAACAATGCCGATTATTCCCAGCATGCCAAGCATTTGAAGCAGGAGATTGATTACTTTCCCAAGAATAGTCTTCGCGCTTAAGGTGTCGGTCATGACGCCGGGAATAGGCTCAAAGGTGTTGCTTATTTCTCCGCCCAGGGCGGTGGCGATGCCGTTCATGATGACGGCCGAGCCAATGGCGATGGCGATGCCAACTACGGCGTAGATTACGATGCTTTTGGCCAGGTTCATGCGCTGTTCATTGCCGGTTGAGAGCATATACATGATGCCGCCGATAATGATAAACACAAGGGCCAGGCCGATAACTGATTTATAGATAATCTCCAAGATCCGGCCTATTATTTCCACGGCTAATTGGGAGGGACTGTCGCCTTCCAGCTTTAGCGGGTCTTCCAAATTGGCCAGGGTTTCATGGCTTGAAAATAAAAAAAGAATGGCGGCGGCGGCTAAAACACAAATACCGGCCAGGATCTTTTTGATTCTTAAGCTTGTAAAATTATTCAGTTTCCAGCTCTTTGTTTTTTGCTTCATTTTCCTGCATTAAAATATCTATTTTAGCGTTTATTTCCTGAATCGCCTGTTCAGTGGTTTTCTGCCCTAAATAAACCGCCTGAATGTTCTGGTTAAAAATCTGATCAATTTGTCCTTCGTTGGGCTGATACCAGCTTTTGGCGATTAGCGCCTGGTCGGCGAAAACACCCATGTCAGGCTGTTTTTTCTGTTCGGCCAAGACGTCTCTTCGGGAAGCGGGCCGTTGAGTCTTATCCGCGTAGCCTTGCACCTGTTCTTTAGCGCCTAAAAAGAGCAGGAATTTCCAGGCTTCAACGGGTTTGTTTTTTATCTGGGCTGATTTTTTGGAAACCGCGTATCCCCAGTAATTAGCGTAAGCTATTTTATTTTGTGAAGTTGCCCCCTGGAATTGAGGAGCAGGCGTGATCTTAAAATTAAGCTTGGGCGCTTTTGATTTAATGGTGGAATAGGCGTAAGTGTAATTTAAAAGCATGGCTACGCGGCCTTCCTGAAAACTATCCACTGAATTGTGCAGGCTGGAGTTCCAGGTATAGTTGGGATTTTGACCGTTGGCAAAACTTGAGTAAAAATCAAGCGCCTGCTGGGCCGGGGTGTAGAGCTGGCTTTGGCCGGAATCTTCCGGGCGGGTTGTTCTTTGAGTTATTTGGGAGCTAAAATTTTCCGGGTCAGTCATGGGACAGCCAAGCTGCATCATCATAAGGGCTAAAATATCTCCGGCGCGATTAACGTTTGAGGCCGCGCCTATGGCCGCGCCAGACTGGGTAATGGTGTTATATTGATCTTTTTGGGTTAAGAGGCGGACGTCTTTTTCAAAATCTTCCCAGGTGCCGGGAGGCAAAGGAATGCCTGCGCCGGAAAAAAGATCCTGGTTATAGAAAAGAGCCAGGGTGTCAATAGTTAAGGGAATGCCGTAGATCTGCTGATTTTTTACGAAATCATCATGGGCTACATCCACAAAAGCCTCTTTGTATTGACGCTCGGTTAAGAGCGGTTCTTCAATAAGCGGCGGCTTGTCGCAGCCGCTTTTTTCACTGGCCGCCTGGTTATAGATTTCCTGCGCCTGTTCCAGGCTCAACATTAAGTCCTGGTAGCGGGCCAGCCAGGAATGATGCACCTGGAAGATATCCGGCCCGCGGCCCGCGGCTAGAGCTTTTATGAGCTCATTTTCGTATTCGTCGTAAGTGAATTTTCTATATTTAATGTCTTTTATATGCTCGTTCTGCTCTTTGTATTGGCTGATAAAGTTTTGGATGACATCGGAATCGTCCCAAACGCCCCACATTTCAAGCGGCTCTACCTGGGCGGCTGGTTTTTTTCTCAAACCGCAGCCCCAAATAAAAGGAATCAGCGCGCTAATAAGCAGAATGGAGATAATTTTTGTTTTGGTTTTCATAGGGTTTTTTGACTCTGAATATTCAGGCGCGGATAAAGAGACGCGCCCAATGATATTGGCCCGCTGGCAGACTTTCTAAGGGTTTTAATTTATTTTTCCGGCAAAGCTCAATGATCTCCCGGGAGCTTACAAGCATATCTTTAGACGGAGCGGCCGGATGGCGGTTATTTTCCCAGTCAATGATAATCAGTCGTCCGCGCGGCGCCAAATTATCCAGGACTTGTTGTATTATGGCATTTTTATCATCATTGGCAAACAAAACATCAGAGAGAATAATAAGGTCAGCTTTTTTGTTTTTAAGAATTTTTGCCACGCTGCCGGCTGTTTCAAGGTTGGCCAGACCAGTGACAATATTATTAAGGTAATTTAGATTAGCCTGACTTTGAACTGCTCCGAGTCGTTTTTCTAAAACATCAATCGCAAATACCAGGCCTTTGTCCCCTGTAATTTTGGCGGCCGGAATCACGAAATGCCCGGAGCCGCAACCTAAATCGGCTATAATGTCACCTGACTTTAATTCAAGCTTATCCAAGATGGCCTGGGGATCAAGATTGGAAGAGGTGGAATTTTTAGTTTTGATTTTTGTTTCAAGCTCCATTTAAGGCTTTAGATTAAACTTTGGTGGCCTGGGCCAGTTTGTCGCCTGCGTGAAGGCGCATCACCTTTACTCCCTGGGTCGCTCTGCCCAGGAGAGGAATATTCTTTATGCTTATTCTTATTATATTACCATTTTGGGAAGTTGCAATAAGGTCAGTGGCTTTATTTTCGTTATTTTCATCAACCAGGGAAGCGTGGGTAATGGGACCGTTTTTTACGGTTATTTTCATGGTTTTTATACCCATGCCGCCGCGTTTTTGCACTTTGTAGCGGGACAGAGCGGTTTTTTTGCCAAAGCCTTTTTGGGTGATTACTAAAAGGTTGATGCCTTTGGTTTCTCCCCGGGGAATAGCGCCTATGCCCACAACCCAGTCTTCCTGTTTAATGTTGATGCCTCTAACGCCCGAAGCCACGCGGCCCATTTCCCGGACGTCGGTTTCCTTAAAGCGGATAGACTGGCCGTGGCTGGTGGCAAGGATTATTTCATCCCGCCCGTTAGTAGGCTTAACCCACCAAAGTTCGTCCTGGCCCTTTAATTTAATGGCGTGAATGCCGTTTTTTCGAATATTGGCTAATTTTTCTAATTTAATTCGTTTAATGGTGCCGAGCTTGGTGCACATAAAAAGATAGCGGGGTTGATTTTTGGAACTTATGGGAATAATCGCGGTTATTTTCTCTCTTTGCGGCAGAGCCAGGAAATTGGCAATGGCCTGGCCTCTGGAGGTGCGCGACGCTTCACTTATTTCATAGGCTTTGGTGATATAGGCTTTGCCGCTTTCAGTGAAAAAGAAAATGTCATCGTGGGTCTTACAGCTGAAAATATGGGAAATAACGTCGTCTTCCTTGGGAGAGGCGCCGATAATACCCACGCCGCCGCGTTTTTGCACTTTATAGGCGTTGGGGTTCATGCGTTTTATGTAGCCGCCGCGGCTGATCATTATGATGGAGTCTTCCTGGGGAACAATATCTTCCTGGGAAAACTCGCCTACCGGGCCGGTGATTACTTTTGTGCGGCGTTTATCTTTGTATTTTTCGTTTAGTTCCTGGAGTTCTTTTTTTATCAGGTTGGTCATTTTTACCTTTGATTTCAATAAGGTTTCCAGTTGTTTTATCAGTTTTTTCTTTTCTTCCAGTTCGTCCTGAATTTTTTTTCGTTCAAGGCCGGCCAGGTTCTGAAGCCTCATTTCCAGAATGGCCTGGGACTGTTTATGGCTTAATTTAAATTTTTGCATTAAATTTTTATGGGCGATTTCTCTGGTGCGCGAAGATCTGATGGTTTTTATGACCGCGTCAATGTGATCCAGGGCGATTTTCAATCCAAGCAGGATATGAGCGCGGTCGCGGGCTTTTCGCAGTTCATAATTGGTGCGGCGGGTAACCACCTGGACCCGGTAATTGAAGAAATGCGAAAGCACTTCTTTGATATTCATTACTTTGGGCTGAATGCCGGCTTCCAGCGCGATCATATTTAGGCCGAAATTTTTCTGCAAATCAGTGAGCTGGAATAAACGATTGAGAACTTTTTTGGGATAGGCGTCTTTTTTCAGCTCAATGACTACTCTTATACCGTCTTTGTCTGATTCGTCGCGAATATCTTTAATGCCGGTTATCTTGCCCTGTTTGACCAGATCGGCGATTTTAGTAATGACCGCCGCTTTATTGGATTGATAGGTAACTTCAGACACGATAATGGCAAAGCGGTCTTTTTTGGTTTCTACGATTTCTGTTTTGGCCCTGGTCACCATGCGGCCTTTGCCGGTGGAATAGGCCTCAAGAATGTCTTTTTTGTTATAAATAAAACCGCCGGTGGGGAAATCCGGGCCTTTGACAAAACGCATCAGTTCTTTTATTTCGCAATTGGGATTTTCTATTAAATAGATCAGGGCCTGCATTACTTCTCCCATATTGTGAGGAGGAATATTGGTGGCCATGCCCACAGCAATGCCCACGGTGCCGTTTATGAGAAGCTGGGGAACGGCGGCCGGCATGACGCGCGGCTCCTGTCTTGAGGCGTCGTAATTATCAATGAAATCGACCGTGTCTTTGTCAATGTCTTTTAAAATCTCTTCCGACACTCTGGTCATGCGGCATTCAGTGTAACGCATCTGGGCCGGACTGTCTCCGTCGATTGAACCAAAGTTTCCCTGGCCGTCAACCAGCGGGTAGCGCAGTGAAAAATTCTGAGCCAGACGCACCAGGGCGTCGTATACGGCCATGTCGCCGTGAGGATGATATTTACCAAGCACATCGCCCACTACCAGGGCGGACTTTCTGTATTTGGCCTGATGGCTTAGGCCGAGGTTATGCATGGAATAAAGGATGCGGCGCTGACTTGGCTTTAAACCGTCCCTGACGTCCGGAAGGGCGCGGGAAACAATAATGCTCATGGCATAATCCAGGTAAGAGGTTTTCATTTCCTCTACTATTTTTTTAGGTTTTACATAGCCGATTTCCATAATTATTCAGTTAGGGCTGATGATTGATTATCGTTTATTTCAGACTGGAGCCGGGTTCGCGGCTCTTATTCCTGAGCGGCCGGCTGTTCGGTTTCTTCAGGCGGAGCTTGCGCTGGTTGCGCCGTTTCTTCTTCCCCTGACTTAGCGTTCTGTTCCAACAGGTTTTGGACCTGGGGATCCTGCCCTAAATCCTGAATTTCCTGCCGGGTTTTATCTTTTATATCCCAAATGTCAATGATAAGATTTTTAAATTCCCGGGCTTTTTCTTTGACGGCGTTTGCGGATTGATGCTGGCTGGGCGATTCCTGTTTTTTTCCTGAACCGAATTTAAGGGAAATTATCCATATAATAACAATAGGAACAAGGATAAGCACCACAAAAATTATTTGAAATTTTTTTCTTTTTTGGGGCGGTTTTTTCTGGATATTAGTGATAAGATTTTTCAAGT
>JAHKAQ010000117.1 GCA_018825765.1 Patescibacteria group bacterium | reverse complement strand
TTTAAGGGAGTTTTTTGGCCGGCTTCAATCCCCTGAATTTCCAGCTGATCAGCCTCGATGGTTACAATTTGCCTGGTTCCAGGGCGGGCATAGAGGCTCATATGGATATAATCGCCAAGATAAGCCGGCTGACCAATAGAATCCGGGGAAATTTTAGATAAATCATGACCCCAGGGATAGCCTTGACTTATGGACGGATCTTCAGGCAGAAACAGATCTTCGTTGGCTGGTTTTTCCTGGATCTGCTCTTGTTTGGGAACGCGATTTATAATCTTTATTACCAATAAAAGAGCCAGCCCCAGAACAATGAGAGAGCCGGCGGCTATAATATTTTTTTTAAGAGAACTACTGGAGGGCATTTTTGTTTTTATTTTTTAGAAAAATTAAGCAAGAAAAGTGAAATTTATTATTATTTTAATTGAGATAAGCCCTAATTGTCAAGCAATGTTACTGTTTTAGTTTTTCCCACTCCAGGTCGATTTTTTGCTGGATTTTTTGAATTTCTTTTTTACCCTGATCGGTTTTGAATAAATGAGAAAAACGCTTTTGAGTTTTTAAAAATTCTTCAACAGGGGTGAATTCCGGCGGCTCCCAGTTAAGCTTTAGACGGTGGTTTTCAATTTCATAAATCGGCCAGAAACGGGTCTGAACCGCGAGTTTGGCAATTTCTGATGACTGGCCTGGAGGAAACTTCCAAACCGTGGGGCAGGGAGAAAGCACGTTTATGAATTTGGGGCCGCGAATGCTAAAGGCTTTTTTTGCTTTACTTCTAAGATCAGCCAGATTGTGAGGACTGGCCTGGGCGGCGTAGGGAATGTCATGGGCGGCGACTATTTCCATAAGATTTTTGCGAAATTGGGTTTTGCCGGTGGAGAATTTCCCAGGCGGCGTGGTGGAGGTGTCCGCGCCCTTAGGGCTGGCGCTTGATCTTTGGCCGCCGGTGTTCATATACCCCTGATTGTCATAGCAGACATAGAGAAAGTTATGGCCGCGCTCCAGGGCGCCGGAAAGGCTTTGGAGTCCGATGTCGTAAGTGCCGCCGTCCCCGCCAAAAACAATAAAATTTATTTTATTCGCTAAATCAAAGCCAAATTGTTTTTCAAACACTCCTTCTCCCTGTTCAAGCTTTATTTTTTCTTTTTTATTTTTTAAGACCTGAAAAGCGGTTTCCACGCCGGCGATAGTGGCCGCGGCGTTTTCAAAAGCGGAATGAATAAAAGGAACATTCCAGCTGGTTTGGGGGTAAATAGTGGTGGTAACTTCTAAGCAGCCGGTGGCCGCGGCTACAACAACCGGGTCATCGCTTGATTCAAGTACGGCGCGGACGATAACCGGGGCCGGACAGCCGGCGCAGGTTCGGTGACCCGGAGTTAATTCAGGCGAATTGTTGATTTCTTTTTCTGGCATGAAAATAGGTTATTGCCTTAAGCCAATATATTTTACCTGATGATCGGTTTTTTTTGAAATTAAATCGAGATAGACTTTTTTTATGTCTTTTTCAAAAATTTCTCTGCCGCCCAGGCCAAAGATATAGCTGTAAACTTGAGGTTTATTTGAAAGGTCAAATAAGGCGTTTTTTATTTCTTTTGCTATAGGAGCGTCGGAACCGAGAGAGACGGCGCGATCAAGAACAGCGATGGTTTTTAAGTTTTCTCCGACGGCCTTTTTTATTATTTCCCTGAATTCTTCTTGAGGAAAAGGAAGAAACAGGCGGATTTTTATAAGTCCTACCTTTTCCCTAAATTCATTTTTGAGTTTTCGCATGGCGGCCAGGGCGGTTCCGGCCGTGGAATTAAGCACGACAATAATAGCCTGGGCGTTTTCTAAATTATGGGTTTCGATTTTAGGATATGAACGGCCGGTAAGTTTGCTTAATTCTTGGGCAACCGCGTCATACTGTTCCCGGGCTTGGGACATGGCCTGAATCTGCTGGCGCTTGGTTTCAAAAAAATAATCAGGAAGCTGGATAGCGCCCATGGTTACGGGTTTTTCAATGTTTAGAAGCGGGTATTGGGGCTTGTAGCGGCCGATAAACTGTTTTACCTGCTCATCGGTTAAAATTTCCAGGTTTTCCAGGGAATGAGAGGTGATAAAGCCATCCTGCATGACCATGGCCGGCAGGGAAACTTTTTCAGCCAGTTTTAGGGCCAGGAAATTGTGGTCGTAAACTTCCTGGGCATTTTCGGAATAAATCTGGATCCAGCCTGAATCGCGAACTCCCATGGAGTCCGAATGGTCGCAGTGAATATTTATGGGAGACGACAGGGCGCGGTTGGCAATATTCATGAGGATCGGAAGACGCATTCCAGAGGCCACTCCCAGCACTTCGAACATAAGCGCCAGACCGGCGGAAGAAGAAGCGGTGACAGCCCGGGCGCCGGCGGCTTGAGCGCCAACAGCCGCGCTCATGGCCGAATGTTCGCTTTCCACGTGAATCATTTCGCTGTTTACCAGGCCGTCAGCTACTATTTTTGAAAAACTCTCAACAATGGGAGTTTGAGGAGTGATGGGATAAACCGGAACAACGTCAGGATCGATTTGGCGCATTGCTTCGGCGGCGGCTTGAGCGCCGGTTTGGGCCAGCATAAAAAATTAGTTAATTTATTATTTGGTCTTAATTCAATTTAATCGCTTTCCTGGGGCACGCTTCAACACAGGCGGCACAACCTTTGCAATAGTCAGGGTTGACGGAAATTTTTTTGTCTTTTCCAGAATTTATCGCGGCTTCAGGGCAGGCGTTAACGCATAATTGGCATTGGGTGCATTTCTTATCATCAAAAAATGGTTTTTTATTGCTCCAGGAGCCTGTTTTGTTTTCCCGGGAGTTCCCCGGACTCAAGATTAGGCCGGCGGGCGGAATATCTTTCCAGGATTTTAATTTTTGGCTTTGGTTATAGCCCATAATAGCTGTCTTCTAATGTTTTTAGAGTCTGCTTTATTGATTCCTCTCCTAATTTTTCTAAAAACTTACTTTCATAGGTTTTTTTAAAATCATCAAGAGAAATGATTTCGGTTATTTTGATAAGTTTTCCAATAATGGGAACAGTAGGATGGATCTTGCCGGAAAATTCAGCCACGGCGGCGAGAGCGTCAACAACGTGAATCCTGCCTTTAAAATCAAAGAACTGGGACAGAATCTTTAAAATTTCACCTGAACTATCCGGGCTGTTGATTATAAGCGCGGGATTTTTTGAGGAGGATAATGATTCTAAAACTTCGGGATTTTTAATCAGGCTCTGATCCAAAACAATAACCACATCAGGCCGGGTGACGGGTTCATGAGTTATTATTTTTTCCTGGTCTATTCTTACAAAGGAACGAATAGGAGCGCCGGTTCTTTCCGGGCCGAAATCAGGAAAAGCTTGGGCGAAGCTTTGGGCTTGAATAGCGGTTTCGGCAATCATCAGGGCAAGGGTTTTGGCTCCCTGTCCTCCCCTGCCGTGAATAACTAACTGAAACATTAAAAAATTTAGACGCTGGTAAGGATGATACAAAAGAACTATACCAGATTATTCGTTTAAGAGAAAATATTTATTTGGCTAATTGTTTTTCGATGATTTCGGCGAGATCCTGTTCGCTTATGGCGCCGCTTACAAATTCGTCGTTTATGAAAATAGACGGGGTGCCGGACAGGCCGAATTCCTGGGCGGTTTTTTCATCCTGCTCTATTATTGGAGCGTAAGTTTCATCATCCATGCATTTTTTGAATTTATCAGCGTCGATGCTTATCGCGCCGGCGTATTTTGTAAACACGGTTTTGTCGGCTTCGTTCTTGCCCCATTCATCCTGATTGCTGAATAAAGTGTCATACATTTCCCAGAATTTTTCCTGCTCGTTGGCGCATAAAGACGCTAACGCGGCCGGATACGCCTGGGGATGTATGTTTGACAGGGGCAGCTGGCGGAAACTGACTTGCATTTTGTCCTGGTATTTCGCAAAAACCTTGTTAAAGGTTTCGTCGAATTTTTTGCAGTAAGGACATTGAAAATCGCTGAAAATCATAACTTTTACCGGCGCGTCCTGGTTCCCCCGGGAAGGAGTGGCCGAGCTTGGTTCAGGCAGGGCAATAAATTTACCTGAAGGAATGCCGGCAAGCGCGTTATCAATCAAAAAAGATCCCTGTTTTTCTTTAAGAACCATTTGAGCCTGGGCATAGAATTCGGTTTCTTTTATCTTGTCGTTGAAAATAAAAGCGGGAATGGATTTTAGGTTAAACTGTTCGATCAATTCCCTGGCTTTAGGGTCGTCTATGTTTATTTTTTTGACAACCGCGGTGGGCACGGCGGTTTTCTTCACGGCTTCTATCACTGGTTCGGGCTGGCATTCTTCGCAAGCGTCATCGGTTATGACCGTCAGCTCTACCACGGGGTCATTGTTTGAAACCCAGGTTTTGCCGTTTAAAGAAAAAACGTCAATACCGGAAAGTTTTTTTGAAGAAATTCCCTGGCCTTTAACCAACTGAAAGGCGTCAACGAACAGACTGCCGGTAAAAAGACCAGCTAAGATAATAATGGCGGCTAAATAGTTTTGAGCTTTTTTCTTTTCCGGGCCCTTGTTTTTTCCCTGATCATCGTCCTGATCATCGTCCCAGTCATCGAAATCATCGTCCCAGTCATCATCTTCCAGGTCGTCTATTTCTGTTTCTTTTTTGTTTTTGTTTTTTTCCTCCCCCTCCCATTCATTTTTTTTCTTTTTATCTTCCATGATCTTTGGTGTTAAATATTAAATGGTTGATAATTATTGCTTATTGCGATTCAGGACTGTTAATGTTTTCGGCCGGAGCCTCATCCGCAACCGGGACTTGAACGTTGTTGTAATCCTGGGGCGAATTTTCAAGTTCCTGCTGATTTTTAGCTTGAATTTCTTGAACTTTTTTACTTACTTCCTCGAGATTATAATCGCTGGTTAAGGCTTTTATTTTCGCGTCGTCAAAACCCATGGTTAAATAATTTTTGGCAATGGATTTAGCGTAATAGCCCACGGCGAAACTCAAGGCGAAGATAACAACGAAATACAACGACCGAAAGTTTTTTATTTTTTTAAACATTAGATTAAGATTACGGCTTATTTGTCCTGAATGATTAAGATTATTTTGATTCAATGTGAACCGTGTGTTTATTGCAGTTGGGGCAATGTTTCTTTAATTCAAGCTTTTGTTTAAGCTTTTTCTTGTTCTTTTTGGTAAATTTGGTTATTTTATCGCACTCGCGACATTTGAGCTTAATAATGTGATCCTGGATGCGTCCCATGAACGAAATGAAAAATTAAAAATATCAAAAACAAGGGTGTTAGGGAACTTTATACTATAACAAAAAATGAGTCAAATTGCAGATATTTTTTGCATCATGGCTGTTTGGGCGTTATAGCTGTTGGAGATAACAATAAACCCATCCCCTACTGTGTAGCTTAGGGAAACAGCTTTATCCTGGCTGAAATTAACGAATCGGGTGTTTTCGAAAACTTCACTGTAGGAAAAATTTTTTTTACCCGAGGCGTTCACAAGATCGTATTTTTCCCCGATTAGAATAAATTTTTTAAGATCCTGGATCATGGTTTTTTCCCAATCCTTCATGATAGTGGAGTTATCCAGGCTGGCTTTTGAATTTTGAATGTAAATTGCCTGGCTGGGAGCCAGATCATCAGGCCCCTGATAAACATACATTTCTATTTTAGAAAGGCTCACGAGAATATCGCGGGGAAAATATACCTGGTTTTTTTCTAAATGTTCGAGCAGGTTTAAATTCTGGCCGCTGGTGTCCTGGGGTTGAACAAGGGAAAGCTCCTGTTTTATTTTGTAGAAATTTTTGGGTATTTCCTGGAGAACATTGGAGCTGGCCGGAACCGGAATGGTCAAAAGATCCGCGTCTTCCAGATCGCTTAAATCAGCCGAGGTTGCTTGTTGTTTATTGGCTTGGTTTTTTGGGCTGGACTCTGGTTCGGTTTGCGATTGTTTATTGGGATTTATAAAGGAAACAATAATAAGGATAACAGTGAAGACGATCAGGCCAATCGCTATTCTTATGAGAGTTTTTTTCATGGTAAAAAGGAATTAGAGGATCATTCCTGGGCCGGTTCAGTTCCGCTACTACTTCCTTGTTCGGCGTAGCCAAGATATTGATTGAGGACTCCGCGTTCCTGGGCCATTTGCTGTTGAGTTTCTTCAGGCAAACCAGATTCTCGAATAACTTTAAGTTTGACATTATCCACATTTTCCGCGGGCCAAACCGTGGAGCCGGCGGCGGAGTCGGTTTCTATTTTATCCAGGACAAGGTTCTTGGCTTCTTGCACGTGGTCATCACGGTTGGCGGCAAGCGTGGCGGAGACTCTCTCTCCTTCCTGAGAGGTCGCGAGACCTAAATCTATGCCATGTTTTGAGGCGATGTTCTCTAAAACTTGAGGGGGCAGGACGTTGCCGGCGCCAAGCAGGGCGGTTTTTTTTACTTCATCCGGCACTCCCTGGGTTTCAAGCTTATTTAAAACAAGTTCGGTTTCGAGAGCTTTTTTACTTACAGAAGGAACTGTACTGGGGTCAAAAGGCGGATAAGGAGGGCTGGTTTCGGTTCCTTCAGTGGAAGCGGAAGTTGTTTCCGCGGAACTAGTGTCTGCTTGCTCCTTGGCGGCAGTATCAGAGGTTTGAGCGGAAGTTTCAGTAACGGCGGTGGCGGCAGTAGTAGTAGTGTCGGCCTGGGATTTAGAAACTTCAGCGGAAGGAGTTTGAGCAGGAGTTTGAGTTTCAGTGGCTGTAGTTTGGGCGGCGGTGGTGTCGGCCTGGGTGGTGGTAGTTTCAGCGGGGGTAGCGGCCGCGGAAGTATCGGCGGTAGCAGTCGCGGCGGTGTCGGCTGAAGGTGTTTGGGCCGGAGCGGTGGCTTGAGTGGTAGTGTCGTCGGTGGCGTATTCCAGCATCACTCCGCGTTCTTGCAGCATTTGCCGTCGAATGTCTTCAGGCAAACCAGATGTTTGAATAACTCTACGTTTGATATCATCCACATTTTCCGCGGGCCAAAGCGTGGAGCCGGCGGCGGCGTCGGCTTCTATTTTATCCAGCATGAGATTTTTGGCTTCCAGTATTTTATCCTGCTGGTTAGCGGCCATGGTGGCGGAGATTCTTTCTCCTTCCTGAGAGGTCGCGAGACCTAAATCTATGCTATGCTTTGAAGCGATGTCCTCTAAAACTTGAGGGGGCAGGACGTTTCCGGCGCCAAGCAGGGCTCTTTTTTTTGTCTCATCAGACGCTCCCCGCGATTCCAGATTGCTTATGACAAGTTCAGTTTCGGCGGCTTTTTGGCTTACGGCTGCCGGCAAGGGACCAGGAGGAAGAGGCGGATATGGAGAAGCGGAAGCGGCTCCGGAAGTAAGCGCCATGTCAGCGGTGCGAGTAGTGTCGGCCTGGCTGGCGGCGGCCACAAGCGAAGGGTCGCTTTGGTCGGCGCGACTTACAGAAGCACTGCCTTCTCCGGCATCTATTTCTTCGGATTCGCTGGCTTGAGCGGTTTTAGGTTTAAAAATACCGGTAATGCTGTTTTGAATCGCTCCATAAGGCAGGAGAAACCAGGCGAGACGGCTGAAAATAGCCGAGACAGTGGTGATGATGGCGGTTTTTAAGCCATAAGGAATAAAGAAAAAGGCCGTGGTGGCAATACCGGAAAAAGCGGCGATAAGATAACGGCGATACTCGGTTCTTTTTTCATAAACTCTTAATTTCCAAATATCCTGCTCGAGTTTTCGATGGATGCGGGCCAGGTCTTGAGACAGGCTTCTGGTGTTCTGGGGCAGTCTTCTTTTGGCCAGCTGGAAAATTTTTTCCCGATTCAGGCCCTTTTTAGCCGCTTTTCTTTGAGTTGATTTTTGCTGAATCCCTTCGATCAACAGCATAACTCCCCAGGCTAAAACCGGAATTTGAAGCCAGCGGATATTGATAATGGAAACAAAAAACAAGGAGGAGGAGGCGGCGATAAAGGTCAGGCCGAAAATCATCTTGAAATTAGGAGAGATTTGGCGCCATTCCTGAAGCTGGGTGCGGATAATTCCCATGACGCCGCGACTTCTTAGTTTTTTCTCTTTTTCCTGCCTTAAGGTTTCTATTTCATCAAAGACCGTTATTTGAGCGATGGTCAAAATGTCATGAAAGATAAGACGGCGATTGGAGCGCTGGAATTCATTGATAATTAACTCCTGGTATTCACTAAGGGTCTGATAATAGCGGCCCTGGGCATTGTTGAAATATTCTAACTCTTCATTTTTAGAAATTAATTTGGAACCGGTTTTTCGAAGATAACCGGTAAGGCCTTTCTCGGCCTTAATTTGAGCGTTAATAAAAGCGGAACGGACCCGGCTAAGCTGATTCGAGCTTTTTGAGACAAGGTAATCAATTTTCATATTTATTTTTTATTTTTCTTAAATAATCAAAAAAATAGGTATTAAAAGTATAAGATATTTTACTATTATTTACAAGTTAGCGCTAGTGTTTTTAATTTTTTTAAAAATACTTAGCCAAATTGCTGGTCGACTTCCTCTCTTTTTCTCTTGAGGAAATTCACCCAGGATTCAAACAGGCGGATAACCATCTTGAACGGCGCTTCAATAATAACATCCAGGAGGAACATAAAAACATTGACGCGGGAGAAGTTGGTGGAAAGAAAGCGGCCGAAGCGGACCGAGGGGAGAAGCAGGGTGTCAAAGATAAGACTGCCGATGCCTTCTTTTTCCTTTATGACGATAAGGTCGCGCACTGACTGGCGGATAAGGGCGCCGAAAAAGCTGACTGTGCCCATGAAAATAATGAAGATCGCGCCGCTTACAAAATCAAATTTAAAAAAATAGAGCAGAGCAATGAAAAAACCAAACACCAGAGAAAAGCTAAAGAAATACACCAGATCCAGGGCTTTTTGGGGCAGGCCGGAAACATATGAAGGAAACACTCTTATCTTTTTTATTTCATCTTTTTGGGGGTCGTCGTAGATGAGCTTGTTAATGCCATCAATAACAGCCTCGGTGTTGTCATTGCCCGGGACGCGGGCGCTATTGGCCAGAAAAAACATGAACAAGGGCGGAAACAGAATATTGATGGCAAGGGCGGTGTAGTTAAAATGACCGACAAAATATGTTTCATAAGGGATCTCGATTAAAATGGCTAACAGCATCTTGGTTAAAAAAACATAAATGATGCCGCGGGTGATTCTTTTTTTGAGTTTTTTTTCAGTGCGCAGATATTCTTCGTTCATTTTATCTTTTATGAATTCACGCAGGATATATTGCTGGGCGATAATGCCGCGCGCGTCAGCCGGGCTGGCCATAATTATTTCGTAGAGAATATAGGCGAACAGGGTTTGTTTTTTAATACTATAAAAGATGCGGCTGGCCAGCATGTTGGTAGCCTGATTATGGGTTATTTTGGTGATTTGCGAAGCGTTAGCCACGATGGCCTTGATGCGCTGGATAGAGGGATTTTCAAACCAGTCGGGAAAATAGATGCGGAATACCTCGCTTACAACCATGGCGCGATCAGCTTTAGCCAGACTGCGGTAGATGGCGATATGGGTTTGAAGGTTTTTTTGTTTTTCAGTGATGCGCCGGCTGCCGGTATCAATCCTGGGAGCCAGCAGTTTATACACGGCGTTTATCAGGGCGCGGCGCTCGGGCTCGGGATAGAGAATTTCTTCTATTTCAAAAGAGGCCAGGGTAACCAGCCAGCGTTTGGTTTCTTTGCCGATGTCAGGCGCGGTAAGGATAGTGGAGTGTTTCAGGGAAAGGGCAAAGGCGTATTTTTCCAGGACCTGATTGATTTTTGTGAATTTTTCCTGGCTGAGATCGCTTTTTTTGACATAGCCGCCCATGATAAGTTCTTTTAAGAGCAGGTCGGCGATTTCTTTTTTGCGGCCCTCGATTAAAAACAGGCGCTTTAAGATGCGGCGGGAAGCGGTGCGGCGCAAGAGATGTTCTTCGCGGTAATCAATGGCCATGCGGATTTTTTCATACCAAAAAGCCACCTGGCCAACTTCCTCCTGGCTGTCAGATTCAAGGGGTTGTTTTTTGTTTTGTTTTTTCCGCGATTCTTCTTCTACTGTCCGCAGAAATTCTTCAATCGGTTCTTGAAGTTGAATGGGCTGATCCATGAAGGATAATTTTAAAATTGCCGCGTCAATGAACGTCCTGACGGCCGGGTTTATATTCTTAAGCGCGGCAGCAAGGTTATTGGCGTCAATTGGTTATATTGTAGGAAATTCTTGAAAGTTAGTCCAATTATTGAGAAATAAAAAATTCATCTATGGACTTGGCGCGACGGAGATGGGTTGGCCTATGAGTCCCAGGAATGTGATCAATGCTGGCCAAGAGAATGCCTAAGGAAAAAATACGCCGCTGGCATCGGAAGTTTTACTGCCGCGCCTTCATTATTTTATTTATTTGGGGAGGAAGCAATCCGGCTTTACTTAATCTTTCCAAGTGGCTTTTCCAGCCATATTTTTTTCTGCCCTTTTTAGTTGTTTCAAGAGGAACAATAAAAGTTTCGAGTATGTAATTTTTTATTTTATCCGGGGAGATATTGGTTTCTTTATGCGCTTCCTGACAGATTAAATCAAGGTATTTATCTCCAAACGAACCAAACAGGCGCGAATAGGCCGCTAGTTTTTGGATCCCCTTATAGATTGGGTGCTTGGTCATTCCTTTTGAACGTTTACTGTCAACAGGGAGCAGTTGAATTTCTAAATTGCGCTGAACTTTCATTCCTCCTTTTTCGCCTTTGGCGGGGATATTGATTTTACACACAATGCTGGCATTTTTAAAACGTTTGCCAGAATATTCATTGTTATCTTCCACTAAAGAAGCGCCCCTGGTTTCTAGCGTTTCTTTAAGCTTAGCGGTTTCTTTGGCCGCGGGATTTAAAATCCCTTTATTTTCAAAAAGGATTGTTTGAGCGCCAAAGTTTTCTTTCAAATATTGAGGCAGGAATTGGGCGACTTTTAAAACGTGAGGAACATCTTCTAATTCTATTTTAACGCCTATCCCGTCTTTTATTATTTCGTCAGCCGTTGTTTCGGGTTTAATGATCATTTTATTGATCAGGCTCTGCCTGTTTTTTCCTCGAAAATTCATCTTGGCTTTAATCCAGTCTCCCTGATAATCCAGAATGCCCACTCTATCAAGGTTGTCCGCAAAAATTTGAACGCGATGGAAGCGGGAGATATTATTTTTGTCTTTTTCAAATAATTGGTTAAAAACATATGTACTTTCTTTCATGAGATGCTGGAAGCCTTCTTTCTCATATTCCCATTCCGCCAGCATAACAGAAGCGGTGGCGCAATAATAAGGGGAGAAAGTCATTTTTTCTTTCCTGCCCAAGGTGCCGGTTTTTCTTAAAAATTCTAAAACGCTTTGCCAATTTTTAAATTCATTTAGATTCTCTATTTCTTTGGGGAGATTTACGTGAAGATATTCTGTTAAATATTGTTTGGATTTCTGAAATATTTCAGAAATCGTCTCGACAGTTTTCTCCGGATTGCTGATTCCCATTCTGGAGCTTATCAGGGCTTTTAATTCATCGTTTCGGATGTTGGGATTAAGCGAAAAAAAATCAAGGGGCGTTATATTTTCTTCATTTCTTGAGATTCCGCCTTTCTGGATCGCTTCCAGCAATAATTTTTCCATCTCAACCGGCAAATGCTGGTAGAACGCTTTTATGAAAGAAGCGCTTTCGTGGGGTAATTTACTTTTGTCTTGGGGCGGGGATTCAATTTTATTTTCTATCGGCATTCCAGACGAAAAAATTTATGTTCTAAATATACCAAAAAATTTTCATTTTATAAAGCGGGAGCAGTTTAATTCTCTCTGGATTTTTTCAAAACCTTATGTTAAATTGAGCCTATTGTTCCTGGGAATAGGGACACCGCTTACGGCCCCATCGTCTAGTGGTCAGGACATCAGGTTTTCATCCTGAAAACCGGGGTTCGATTCCCCGTGGGGCTACAAATTAAAAACAGGGGCGCGATTTATCATGTCTCTGTTTTTAATTTATCGCACTTAGGAGGAAGCGAAAGGGAAAGGGTCGGAAAAC
>JAHKAQ010000016.1 GCA_018825765.1 Patescibacteria group bacterium | reverse complement strand
CGGAGTCATGACATGGGCGACTTTTTTCTGGGAATAAGACAGGGCGCCAAGCATGATTCTCTCTTCGTCTGAATTGATGTCGGAAAGACTTGAGTCTTCATGGTATTTTATGATTTCTCTTAGCTCGGCGCGGGACCAGACCTTGGGAATTTCCTGGCCCAGGATTTTGTCTAAAATTTTAGACAGCGGCCAGCAGACAGGATAGAAAATAAAGATGAAAAATTTTACCAGCCAGACAGTATAGTGGCCGATTTTCATGGCGTAGCGGTAAAAAGTGGCCTGGGGGAAAATTTCGCCAAAGACCACGATTAAAAAGGTGGCCAGGACGCCGGCCAGGACGCCGCTGGTGATATCACTTAAAACAATGGAGATGGCGGAATTAACCGCCACATTGCCAATAAGCAGGGTGCAAAGCAAAAGATTGCCATTTTTTCGGACGGAATAAATTTTTTTGGCTCTCTGGTCGCCGAGATCGGCTTTTCTTTTAAGCTCGCTCGCGTCAAGGCCGAGAAATCCTAAAGTCAGGCCTGAAAAAAGGCCTGACAAACAAATTAAAACTAAAATTGTTAGATACAGCATTGTTTGAGTAGTATTTTAGTATCATAGGATCAAATATTTGTCAAACTAAACAGAATTTAAAAACGCTAAAAAAGATTGATAAAGCTTTGTTTTTCTTTTATATTAAAAGAGTTAAAGATAATTTTTAAATAAAAAATATGACAGGAGCGCTAATTTTTCTGGTTGTTATTTTGCTTGTTTCAATTAAGCAAATCAATCAATACCAAAAAGGAGTCAAGTTTACTTTGGGTAAATATTCGGGAATAATGCAGCCGGGCTGGCGGCTGGTGATTCCTGTTTTCCAGAGTTATCAAAAGATTGACATGCGGATAAGAACCGTGGACGTGCCGGATCAGGAGGCGATTACCAAAGATAACATCTCGGTAACGGTAAACGCTGTTTTATTCTACAAGGTGAGCGACGCGCAAAAGGCGGTGATAGAAGTGGAGGATTATTATTTCGCGGTTTCCCAGCTGGCGCAAACCACGATGAGAAACCTGATTGGCGAAGTTAACCTGGACGAGCTCCTGGCTAAACGGGACGCGATCGCGGAGAAAATAAGGGAGATCGTGGACAAAGCCACGGACCAGTGGGGAATCGTGGTGCAATCGGTGGAGTTAAAGGATGTCACTTTGCCGGAAGAGATGAAGCGGGTAATCGGCAAGCAGGCCGAGGCCGAAAGAGAAAAGCGGGCGGTGATAATTAAGGCCGAAGGAGAAGTGGTAGCGGCTGATAACCTGGCTAAGGCGGCGGAGACGTTGGCCCGGAAAGACGGAGCGCTTCATCTTCGCACTTTGAACACTTTGAATGACCTTAGCTCTGATCAATCCAACACGGTAGTTTTCGCCGTGCCGCTGGAAGTTTTAAGGGCTTTTGAAAAAAATAAAAAAGACGAATAAAGGCTCATATCAAATAATCCGGGCCCGCGTAGCTCAGCTGGCAGAGCAACGCATTCGTAACGCGTAGGCCGCCGGTTCGATTCCGGCCGCGGGCTCAATTTAAGGATTGCTTAGGAGGCAATGGTTTCCCTCGGTTCGATAGTAGTGTTTTCGTATTGGTTCATGGCTGGATCGCGGAACATAACTTTACCCTGATCGCTATCCCAATAATACTGAGGCAAAGGAATGAAGATCCGGGTAGTTTTAGCTTTTTGGTTAATCCAGTCCTGGAAGCTTTCAATCTCAACGGTAATTTCTCCCTGATCGACAAGATATAAACGGAGCTTTTCCTGGATAAGGCGGGGTTTTACGACCTGACTGGTAAAATATTTAAGGTTTATTTTATAAACCTGATTGAGTTTTTGGGTTAGTTTTTCTATGCCGCCGTTATTGGCGGCGATTTTTGAAATCTCTTTGTCTAAATCTTCCTGTGTCACGGAGATGTTATAACGGGAAGCGCTTTTCTGGATAAGAGCGTCTTTTATCATCTGGCTTAAAATATTTTTTTTAGCTACTTGAAAATATTTTTCTCCCTGCCAAGAATTAAGGTTATAGTCATCAGAAGGAGAGATGATGTCCTGAAGATTATGATAACGGCTAATAATAGTGGCTTTTTTGGAGTAATCCCTGAAGCTTAGCCATTGGGCGCTATCAATTACCGCGGCTGGATAGGGAATAAAAACGCAAAGTTTTTGGACGAAAAAATTGTTCCAGCCTAAAAAATAGATTCCGAGCGCGAAGGTAAAAATAAAAAGCAACACAGCGGTCAGGCCGGCTAAAGCCCAGCGGATTATCTTTTTGCCCGGGTTTTGTTTTTTCATAGGAGGCGTTGTTTAAAGAAGTAATCCCACCATTTAAGCGGGTTGGGGATATTGAGCGATTCCTGATCCGGGTCCTGAAGTTTGGAATTTGAATTATTTTTTTTACCTGATAGATTATCGTCCTGGGATTTTAAGATAACCAGACTCTCCCCTTCTTTTTTTACGTTTAGCTTTTCACGCGCTTCTTTTTCTGAAAAATTCTGGGTTTTAAAATAGTCGATAAGGCCTTTGAGTTTTTGATTATCATGTTCTATTTGGGCCGCCTGATTTTTTAAGTCCTGGACTTCTTTTTGGATTTGGTATTTTTTATAGGTTTCCCTGAACAAAGAGTAAGTGACTAACACAAAAGCCAGAAAACTGATAAACAGAAAAAAACGGATCCAGGTGCGGGAATTATCATGAAATTGATCGCTTGGAATTGGGCTGGATTTTTTCATTGTCCCTTCTTAACTGGTTAAGGCGGCTCATGATATCCTGGGGATTTTTGACGGCGAAACCCACGATTTTTCCTCCTTCTTTGACCTCTATTATGAGCGAGCCCACATTGAAAAGATTCTGGAAAACGCCTTCTTTTAATGAGGAGATTTTGGAAATGTCTTCCAGGGAAATTTCCGTGACCACTCTTTTGGTTAATCCTTTCTGGTTAATGTCTATGATGCGCTGGGTGGTTATGACAATATTCACTAAATACCAGACGACGAATAAATAGCCAAGATAAATAACAGCCAGAATAAAAAAAATAATAATTAGAGTTAGCTTATATCTAAAAGAAGGAAGAAAATAATGGAGACTTAAAATCACGGATAAGATAATGAGAAAACGGAATAAAGGCCCGAAAAAAGTGGTGAAATGACGGCGAATGATAGCTAGAACCTCTTCGTTTTTATAAAGGCGAAGGGAAAAAATAGCCATAAAATTGATAATTTTGTTTTTATCTTAAAAGCGGCATCAGGGTGAAAGCGACCATGCTAAAAACAGCGACGAGCGAGATAATAATCCAGATATATTTGATAGTTTTCCGCTTCATGTAAAAGATTATAACATATAGGGATTGTATTATGAAATATCAACAATAATTCCTTTAAGATTTCATGATATCCACGTAAGCTTTGGGTGGTATGTCCACCCGGCCCAGGGTTTCCAGGCGTTTTTTGCCTTTTTTTTGTTTTTTTAAGAGTTTGTCTTTTCGGGTGCGGTCACCGCCGTAGAGCTTGGCTAAAACATCTTTTCGAAGCGCGCTGATATTTTCCCGGGCGATGATTTTTCCTCCAATGGCGGCCTGGAGGGTGACGGCAAAATTTTTCTGGCTGATGTTTTGTTTTAATTTTTTTAAAATTTTTATACCTATTTTTCTGGAACGAGACCGGGGAATGATGCGGGAAAGCTCTTGTTTTTTTTCGCCGGCCACTAAAATATCCAGGCGGACTAAATCAGAAGGGCGAAATTCTAAAAAATCATAGCTAAGCGAGGCGTAGCCTTTGGAGGCGGTTTTTAAGGCGTCATGAAGATTGGTGATTATTTCAGCCAGCGGGGCCTGATAAGAAAGAATGGCGCGGGTGGGATCAAGATAGGAAGTGGCTTTGTAAATGGAGCGAATAGCGCCCATGAATTTCATGATGTTACCCAGATACTGGGTAACAGTTATTATCTCGAGACTTACCCAGGGCTCGAAAATAGTTTCAACGCTGGAAGCGTTCGGGAGTTCGGACGGCGAGGTAATGGTAAGCCTTTTTTGCGATCCCCTAACCTTTATTTGATATTCAACGCCTGGAGCGGTGAAAATAAGATCCAGGTTAAATTCTCTTTTTAAGCGCTCGTGAATAATCTCCAGGTGAAGCAGTCCCAGAAAGCCGCCGCGAAAGCCGCGGCCCAGAGCTTGCGAGCTTTCCGGCTGATAAGTAAAGGAGGCGTCGTTCAGGGAAAGCTTTTCCAGGGCGTCTCTCAAGTTATGATATTGGTCGCCGTCTTGAGGATAGAAGCTGGCAAAAACCATGGGTCTCGCCTTCTGATATCCCTTAAGCGATTTTACCCGGCCCTTATCGGCCTGGGAAATTATGGTATCCCCCACGCGACAGTCGCTTACTTTTTTTAGACCGGTGGCGACATAGCCGATTTGGCCGGCTGAAAGGCCGGGGCGCGGAGAAAGAAAGGGAGAAAAAACGCCTACATCCATTATCTGGGCTTGTTTTTGGGTGCCGAGAACAAAAATTTCCTGATCCTTTTTTAGTTCACCCTGCATAAGCCGCACATAGGAAACTACTCCCTTGAAAGAATCGTAAAAGGAGTCAAAGATTAGAGCTTGAGCCGGTTTTTGGGGATCGCCCAGGGGCGCGGGAATTTTTTTGATTACGGTTCGCAAGACCTGATCTGTGCCGGCGCCGGTTTTAGCTGATATTTTTAAAATATCAGCCGGCGGCACGCCCAAAAGGTCGGCCAGGGCTTCTTGAGTTTGTTTTGTTTGAGCGTTGGGTAAATCTATTTTATTTACAACCGGGATAATGGCCAGATTTTCTCCAAGCGCCAGATAAAGATTGGCCAGGGTTTGAGCCTGAATCCCTTGAGTGGCGTCAACCAGAAGAATAGCGCCTTCCACAGCCGCCAGACTGCGGGATACCTCGTAGGAAAAATCAACGTGGCCGGGAGTGTCGATAAGATTGAGTTGATACTCTTTTTCTCCCAGCTTATATTTCATGGTAACAGGCTGGAGTTTAATGGTAATGCCTTTTTCGCGTTCTAGATCCATTTGATCCAGAGTCTGTTCTTTGAGATCGCGCCTGGAAAGCGTGTTGGTAATTTCTAAAAGACGGTCGCAGAGGGTTGATTTTCCGTGATCAATGTGAGCGATAATGCAGAAATTTCTGATTTTTTCCATAAAGATATTTAACTCTTAGGCGGATGAGCGCTTAGAGACAAGATAGCTTGAGAGAGATTAAATATCAAGCGTATAGACGGTCCCAGGCGGGCGATTTGCTCTTAAAGGCCTATCTCTATCTGGCATGAGGCCCTTTAAATAAATTAAAAAACATCTTTCTGGCTAAATGAACT
>JAHKAQ010000116.1 GCA_018825765.1 Patescibacteria group bacterium | reverse complement strand
GCTTATCGCTCAACACTATTTGACAAAAAAGAAATATTATATTATAAAATCAAATTATTTCAAAAATCACGGCGAAATCGACATAATTGCCAAAAAAAATCACTACCTGATATTCATAGAAGTCAAATCAAGATTCATAAACAATCCAAATCTGGATTTAGGCGCTAAAAGCTTAACCGAACCACCTCAAAATTCAATTTCAACCAAAAAAATAAACAAGCTAAAACGCACCGCTGAAATCTTCTTAAGCCAAACCAAAAATTTTGACAAAAACTGCCGTTTTGATGTTCTCTCTATTACTTTTAATCTCAAATCTGCTAAAATAAAACACATAAAAAACGCCTTTTAATTTCAACAAGTTATGCCCAATAGCACCTTCTCCGCTCCAAAATACTATTTTATAAGCGACACTCACGTTGGCGGCGACGGCATCTTAAACAATTTTGAAGCGGAAAAAGAATTCATCAAATTTCTCAACCACATTTTTCAATCCTCGAAAAACAAAACACCTGATGATCAATCCGCCGGCCAAGTCCATCAAACCCCAAAAAACAACCCGAAAGCCCATCTTTATATCCTTGGCGACTTCTTTGGCATGTGGGAATACAAAAAAAAGAAAGCCGCCCAAAAGCTTCTCCATATCCAAAAAACCCATCCCAAAATTTTTAAAACCCTAAAAAAAATCTCAAAAAAAATAAAAATAATTCTCATTCCCGGCAATCATGACCATGACCTGGCCTGTTATCCAGAATTTATCCCCATGCTTAAAAAATGGGGGATTAACCTAATTCCCAAAGCCAACCTTGTTCAAAAAACTTTTAAAAAAACCCTTCACCTGGAGCATGGTCATCGTTTCGACCCCTACAACAACTTTCAACAATTTGGCAATATCCATGATACTCCTTACGCCTTTCATCTATTCAGCAGCATCATATTAAAAATCACCAAAGCCGCTCAAAAAAACCGCAAAAAAAGAAAATGGCTGGCCAATATCGCTCTGCTCCACCCCATTGAAATAATGCCTTATTGGTTTTTGTCAAACTACTTTTACCGCGAACTAGGACCCATGCTCAGACTGCTTATCGCCCCGGTGCTTATTTTCTTCACCTTTTCCCTGGCCCTTCTCTCCATAGCCATTGCCGCCCGCCTAAACCTGGTAAACATTCCGGACATTTTTTACTTCACCCGCTACCTCGGCCCGATAAAATACCTGGCTAATACCGTTATTATCACCAATTTTATCCTTCTCTTGTTCTTCCTTGTAATCTCAATTACTTTCAAAATTATAAAAAAAGACATCAAAACCAATCTCGAGCAATACGGATTCAAGGTAAAAAACAAAATAAGAATTGCCAGTCTTCGCGCTTATCGCAAAAAAATTACCGCCTTTCTGAAACAAAATCCCCAAATCCAGATTTTCATCAGCGCTCACACCCATATCCCCTCCCTGAGAAAGATAAAAATAAACGGCCAAACCAAAATAATCGCCGATCCCGGCACTTGGACCAAGGGATTTCTTCCTATAAAATCATGGTTCCGCCTGCCCCGCGTTTTCTTTCCCTTTTTCCGGCTCTCTTATCTTGTTTTAGAAAAACAAAACAAAAATACCGTCCTTTCCTTGAATTTTTGGCCAAAAAAAACAAAATTCTCCTTGACTTGGCTGGAGCGCTTCTCCATTATATTTAAAAAAAGAAACATCAAAACAAAGCCCAAAAAAATTATTTTAACAAAACCATGAAAATTCCCTCCGCCGTTCAAAAAATCGCCCAAGAACTTATCCGATCCAGCTTCCAGGCTTTTTTAGTTGGGGGCTGCGTCAGAGACCTGCTGCGGAAAAAAACACCCGCCGACTGGGATATTGCCACCAATGCCCTGCCCAAACAAGTGCAAGCGCTTTTCCCGAATAACTTTTACCAAAACAAATTCGGCACCGTGGGCGTAAAAACCAAAAAAAACCGCGTTATAGAAATCACCACTTTTCGCACAGAAAAAGCCTATTCTGACCACCGTCACCCCGATTCTGTGACATTTTCCACAAGTATTAAACAGGATCTGGCCCGAAGAGACTTCACCATCAATGCTATGGCCTTAAATCTAGAGAGCTTCCTTAAAAACAAAGCCGGAAAATCTAAGCCGGAAAATCTAAGCCCGTTTTTCTTTGATCCTTTCTATGGCCAAAAAGACCTGAAAAACAAGCTTGTTCGCGCCGTAGGCCATGCCCCAAAACGTTTCCAGGAGGATGCCTTAAGATTGCTCCGCGCCGCCCGATTCATGGCCCAGCTTAAATTTAAAATAGAAGCCCAGACCTTGGCCGCCATGAAAAAAAACGCCTCTCTCCTGCAAGAAATATCCCGCGAAAGAATAAGAGACGAACTCGTAAAAATCATCCTTAGTCCTGACCCAAGCCTGGGCATAAAAACCCTTAAACAAACCAGCCTCTTAAAATACGTTCTGCCCGAACTGGAGCAGGGGATTGGCATGAACCAAAATCAGCATCATCGCTATACTGTTTGGAAACATTCCCTGCTTTCCCTGAAATACTGTCCCAGCCCCAAACTTTCCGTCCGTTTAGCCGCCCTGCTTCATGACATCGCCAAACCCCAAACCAAAAGAGGGGAGGGGAAGCAAAGCACCTTTTACAACCACGACCTTATCGGCTCCCGTGTCGCCCGTCAAATACTTTCCCGCCTGCGTTTTTCCAAAAAAATCACCCAAAAAGTCGCCCTGCTTATCAAAAATCATATGTTCTATTACGAAGTCGACACCGTAACCCCAGCCAGCATCCGTCGTCTCTTAAGCAAAGTCGGCCCTAAAAACATTCAGGACCTCATTGATTTAAGAATCGCCGATCGCCTGGGAAGCGGCTGTCCCAAAGCCAAACCATACAAACTGCGCCATCTGGAATACCTGGTAGAAAAAGTCTCCCGCGACCCCATTTCAGTCAAAATGTTAAAAATAAACGGCCACCATCTTTTTAAAAAAGCCAACATCCAGCGCGGACCCATAATGGGTATCATCTTAAACGTTCTTCTCTCTGAAGTGCTCGATAACCCTCGAAAAAACACCCCCCAATACCTCCTTCAGCGCGCTAAAGATCTAAAAAACCAGAATCTAAGCGCTCTCAAACAAAAAGCCGCGGGAAAAATCCAGGAAAAAAAGATAGAAGAAGATCAGGTCCTAAAAAGAAAATACTGGATAAAATAACTTACCCAAAAGCGATCCGACTATTGAATCTCCTGAAAAGCTGTGCTAGCTTTATAGACATTGCAAAGCTATTGCCCGATAGGCTTTAATCACAAAGCAGGCAACGCGCGAGAGTAGTTCAGTTGGCTAGAACATCTCCTTGCCAAGGAGAAGGCCGCGGGTTCAAGTCCCGTCTCTCGCTCCTTTAAAAATCTCAAAAAACAAGCGCCCGCTCAATGAAACGCTCCCAGGTAATCGCCACTCTCAAAAAAATCCAAGCCGCCCCTCAAAAATCACTCGGGCAGAATTTTCTTATCCAAAACCTGGCCTTAAAAAAAATACTTCACGCGGCCAGCCTCAAAAAAACCCACAACGTTTTAGAAATCGGACCCGGGCTTGGAATTTTAACCCAAAACCTCCTAAAACAGGCTAAAAAAGTGATCGCCATTGAAAAAGATTCCAAATACAGCCGCTATCTTGAACAAAAATTCGCTCCATTCATCCAAACCCGCCGCCTTATTCTCTTAAACCAGGATATTTTAAAAATCAACCTCCCTCAACTCATAAATCAGCACCTTATCCCAAAAGCAAGCTCCAAAGATGAAGCCGATCCTCAATATAAAATAGTGGCCAATATCCCTTATAATATCTCCACCAGGCTCATCCGCCTCCTCTTAACCGATAAACCCCGCGCCCAGGACATCACCCTGTTAGTCCAGAAAGAAATCGCCCAAAGAGTCTGCGCTAAGCCGCCGCGCGCCAATCCCTTGTCTCTTTTTGCCAGGCTCATCTCTCAACCTCAAATAACCGCCCGCATTGACAAAAGCTGTTTTTATCCTATCCCCAAAGTTGACTCGGCTGTTCTAAGCATCAAAAAAATAAATTCCCGTCTGGACCTTGGCACAGCCCAAAACCAAAACCTTCTTCGTCTCATAAAAATCAGCTTCTCTTCTCCCAGAAAAACCCTGGTTAATAATCTTTGCGCCCGGCCCGATCTTTCCAAAAAAAATATCCAGAAAATCCTAAACATAATCGACCTCCCGCCCCTTATCCGCGCCCAGGAACTAACCCTTAAACACTGGACCCTCTTAAACCATAAACTACTATTCCCAAATTCTTAATCCTTGGGTATAATATAGAAACCATACGAGTTCCTAAAAACGCCAAAAAACAAATAAATAAAAATGAAAGAAAAAGTTGCTCAAGCTATTTTTGGCATCGCCAAAAAAAAAGGCCAGGAAACCGCTCTTTCTGCTACCGCCGAAAAACTAAGACAGGCCTCGGAACAATACAATCCAATTATTTGGTTGCTGGCTATCTTTATTGCCTTTCTTTCTGACATGGTCGGCTTTCTTCCTTTTGCCGGTCCTATCATTGGCTTTTTCATGCAAGCCTTTGTCAGCTACCTGATCTGGCGTGAACTTGGCCGATTCAAGCGCGACGTGCTCAAATTATTCGTTAAATGGATCCTGCTCCCGCTGGTCATCGACCCAATTATCAGTCTTATCTTTCCGGCCGTAGGCGGATTGTGCTTTTTAAATACCATTATTACCATCCTTGCCTGCAACGCGGCCAAAAAACACGCCCGAAAACAAGGGCAATTAGCCGCTGACTACGAAAATAAAGCCCGCACTATAAGGCCCGGGTTTAGCTATAAAATATAAACAAAAAAATGCATAATTCATCCCGAACTCCAAAACAAAAAAACATCACTTTCTTTATTATCATTGGAGCTTTTTCCGCCGCCTGCCTCTCTATTCTCTTTGCTAAAGCCGGTCCTTTTGGAGGAATTACCGGCTCCGGCTGCTCCGGCTCCGGCTGCTCAAACAACTCTTCCCAAAAAACAACTCTTGATGATCAAACAACCCTTGATGATCAGGGAGTTATCGCCCCGTCTTCCATCTTCTGCGGCAAAATTAACGGCGCAAAAATAAAGGAAGATTCCTGTTCCACGGCCAAATTTGCCTACACCGGAATAGACAGCACTTCCTCTTCCGAAGGCCCGTCCGAAGCGGAAAATTACGCCGGAAAATACATCTTGACCGCTTCCATAACCAGCGACAATAAAATAACCAAAGTAAAAAACACCGGCAGCCCCGAAAAAACAATGGACGTGGGAGAAAAAGGATCTAGCGGCCAACTGTTTAAGGGATCCACCGGCAAGCCGGATCAACTAGGAGTCTCCGACCCGGATGTTATAAACTGCTTTGACGAAAAAAAACAATACATGACCTACTCCGAACACCAGGGAACCGGCTCGCCTAAAAGTATTGGCATTGCCACAAGTTCTGACATGGGAGATTCCTGGACCAAAGTAAAAAATAAAGCTCTGACCGTGGGAGAATCCGGTAGTCAAGACGACAACGGCATCGGAGAACCCGCGCTTCTTCGCGATCAGGAAGTAAAATGCGACGGCGAACATGACAAAACCGGAAGCGACGCCTTTCACATGTGGTTCGCCGGCTATGACGGCGCGCATTGGCGCATCTTTCACGCCACCTCCCAAAACGGAACCAGCTGGGACAAGAAAGGCCTGGCCATCGATATTGGTAGCCAGGGATCAAGCGATGACATCCACGTCTCCGGACCCACTGTGGTGCTGGATATAGAAAAAAAATGCGAAAACAACTGCTGCCAGGAAACTGAAAGAACCTATCGAATGTGGTATTCCGCCTATGACGGCGCTGAATGGCACGTAAATTACGCCGAAACAAGCGACCCCAACGGCTCCTGGCAAAAAAAAGACACTGTGCTTAAACCTGCCACTGGTCAGACAGACAAAGCCGACGACATCCATGTTTCCAAGCCCGCCGTGGTGCTTGAAAAAAAATACAAAAGCGATTGTGGCGCACGCTGCGTGGAAGAAAGCCGTGTTTACCATATGCTCTACTCCGCCTATGACGGCGCTGAATGGAAAATTCTTCTGGCCGACTCCCAAAACGGAACCGACTGGAGCAAGGTCAATAACACCAACCCCAAAGATGACGATAATGACGATACTTGTAGTTCATGTAATGGCAGCGGCGAATGTGGATCGTGCGGCGGAACTGGGCAAGTTAACGGCAGCACCTGCGGAACTTGTAGCGGCAGCGGCGAATGTGGATCGTGCGGCGGAACTGGGAATACCAGTGGCGGGAATACCGGCACAGGAAGCGGCACTGGGGGCAGTGGAGGGAATACCGGCACAGGAAGCGGAAATGACGAACCGAGCGGCCCGGCCTGCGAAAAAGCCGCCCAAATAGCCTTAAATTACTTGGCCAGTCAACCTTTCTGTTTTACCTACGGCGCTTGCCAAAAACCTTGTAGAAATTGTCCTGGTCCAGATTATCATTGCAAAGAACGTTGCACCAAGCTAGACGCCATCTGTCATGACTGCTCTTCCTTTACTCAGCTCGTCTGGGTTGAGGCCGGCCTCCCCGATCCTGGTCGAAGCACCGAAGAACAAACCGACAAAAGCAAAACCTCCTGCGACAATCTCCAGCCAGGAGACATTATTATAAAAAACGGTTCAGGATCAAGCGGTCGGCATGCCGGAATATATGTTGGAGATAACATAGTAGTCAACAATTCAAGTTCGTCTAATAACCCAAACCCCATTACGCAAAGAACTTTGGAAAGCTTCTGTAGTGGAACTGTTTACGGCATAAGACGATGCTCTAAATATTCTTCCCAATAATTTTAAGACTAAAACATGACCCCCAAAACAAAAAAAATAATAATTATAAGCCTCATCGTTATTCTTAGCGTTACAGCCATCTTCCTGTTTACAAAACTTTTCAAAAAGCAACCTCAAACAAACACTGAAAAAGTAAAACAGACCTTTCAGCAAACCAGCTCTCAAACCCAAAAAAACCAGGAAAAATTCCAGGAAACTTCTTTTAAAGACCAATCTGATCAATCAATCCCGCTTAAAGATTTCAACCAAACCTACAACTTGGAAATCCAGCCTCAAATCTACGACAACCTTGACCAACTAAGATACTCTACCTTCTTCTGCTATGACTCTCCCCAGAAAAACGCTATTGGCCTCAAATTGCACCTAAACTTAGGGGAAACTACTGATACCAAAGAGGCCCGCCGAGTCTTTGATATTATTCAAACAGCCTTTCAAGCATGGGACCAATCCGTCTCCAAAGAACTAAAAGGCGTTCTCTTTCCAGATCAATCAATCGACCAGACAACTCCTCCAGCATCGGGCAAAACAACTTTCACCGCAAGCAATGGCTTTAACGTGATCGATGTCTACTACGTCAACCTAAAAAGCCAAACCGGCCAGGATCTATCTATTGACTACGCCCTCTTAAGCGAAGAAATCTTTATTTCCAACGACCCGGATTGTTTAAGAAACGCCTTAAACTATTACCAGGACGAGCCCGGATTATAATTTAAGTCGTCGATCCAATCCGTGCCCATAACCCAAAGTTAATCCCATAAAAAATATAGGTGGAAGAAGTCATAGAATATTTAATAGAGCTCGGACAACTTGCAACCAAAATCGCTCTCCTCCTTCCCGCCTTCTTGGCCTATCTTGCCCAAGTCATCTTTTACTTTATCTTTAAATTCGCAGCTTATATCTCCAAAGAATTCTTTGAACCTTCTTTTTATGCGAAAGGCCACGGCTGGGTGGAAGGCTTCGCTAACAACGATGTCGTTCAAAGCGGCTGGAATATTAGTGTCGGTGTCTGTAACTTTCTTTTTATTATTATTCTTCTCTTTATCGGCGTAGGCACCCTCTTTAAAATTGAAAAATATAATTACAAACGCCTGCTTGTAAAACTCGTTATTGTAGCGCTTCTCACTAACTTCAGTCTGGTCTTTTCCGGGGTTATTCTCGACCTTTGCCATGTTATTATGTTTTCCGGCTTTGGAAACCCTGTTGAAGCCATTACCAGCGCCCTTGACAAGTATCTCAAAGTAGACTCTAGCTCCCTTTTAGGCACTCTAAAGTTAGTGTTTGACGCAACAGAGCCCATAGAAATGATCGGTCGCATTATTGGACTCATAGCCGGCGCTCTTTTCCTGGCAATGGCCAGCGTCACCGTTCTTTCCGTCGTAATCTATCTGATCATCCGGGTTATCGCTCTCTGGATCCTGCTTGTTCTCTCTCCTTTCGCCTATATCGGCCTGGTGCTTCCTGACACTGCTAAAATTTCTTCCGCCTGGTGGTCCAGTTTCTTAAAATACGCTCTCGCCGGCCCTATTATTTTCTTCTTCCTCTGGTTTTCGGCCCAAATGACCACCAAAGTCTTAAATAAAATTGAAAACAAAACCATTAACCCGCCCTCAGGCGATGGAGCCGAAAAAATAATATTTACCGGGGAATCCCAACAAAAACTTAACAACTACGCCATTTGGCTCTATCTCTTCTTCTGTCTCGCCCTTATGTGGGGCGCCATGATTACCGCCTCGAACGCCGGTATTTACGGCGCCAAAGCCATCAGTGGAATGGCCAAAGTAGCCGTTACCGGCGCCGGAATTATGGGCTGGAAATATGGATTACGGGGCGCGAGCCGGGTAGTAGGTACGGGTGGGACACTAGTCTCCAAAGGCGCTGGGTGGGTCCTCAAAAAAAGCGGCCAGGAAAGATTTGGCCAGCGCGTCGACGAAGCCGGAACCCGCTGGTCAGGCAGAGCTGGCACGCTAATAAATACTTTCTCCGCCCTTGAACCTCTAACCTTAGGCCGAAGCATCTATGAAGGATATAAACGGCTCTCTAAACAAACAGCTGATGAAGACCTGGAAACCCTGCAAGCTGTAGGCGGACTCATTTTTCACCCAATCCAAAGCGTTAAACACCGAAAACGGCTTGGAGAATTAGCCGCGGAAGAATTTGACAAAAATTACGACACTGAAGAACAAGGCGCTAAAATAGAAGAACTCAAAGAACAAAGTGAAGATGAGACTAAAACCCCGGAACAAAGAGACGCCGCCAGGCAAGAACTGAAAAAAATAAATGATGATAGAAAATACCAGAAAGCAGCCTTTATAAGAAACGCCAAGGCCGGCGTTGTTGACAGAACTGTTGAACGCTCTTACTTTCGTGATCGCGTCCGCCAGGAAAAAATAAAACGATATCAGGAAAGAATGCCCGGACAAAGCCGCGCCCAACTTACTCGAGGATATCAGACAGCTCCCGATAGCACGCTTAGGGAAGCCTACTTAAGAAAAATTGCCGCCCTGGGTCCTCGAGCGCTGGACGCCTCTATCAAAGAGATAGGCTATGCTGGCGGCGTCTATGATCTCCCTCGAATGCTCAAAAAAGATTTTAGCCCCCGCAACGCGCTGCTTCTCGCCTCGGATCTAAGCGCTATTGGCCAGGAAAAAAACGATCTCGCCCTGGGCAATCTTACCACGAAGAATAAAATCACCAATAAATTTGAAATGAACGCGCCCGAGAAATGGGTAAAAGACATGATTGGCGATCTTGGCTCAATGTCGCCCGAAGACGTCCCTAAAATTAAAGCATACATGATCCAATCCGACGATCCTGATATTAACAAACAGCTAAAACTCTTTAAAAAAGAACTTGTGAAAGAAATTGATAGCGGCAAGCTTATGCCTAATCAAAACGGCTTCAAAAGAATAGATCAAAGCGTCCGCGACATCCTGGAAAAAGAAAAGAGCGACCTCTTCCCCGCCGACTATTACAAGCCCGCCCAGCAACAATTTAAAAAAGATGAACCAAAAACCCGTCGTGCTGGTTTTGTGTAAAAACGCCAAACAATAAGAACTCTCCCGACATTTCGCTCCTTTATCGCCCCAAAAGCTAAACCTCCTTAAACACAATACTCCCGATCATGACCGACCAAGACCAAAAACAAACCATCCTGAACATCGCCCAAAAAGCCTGGCAGGAACAAAATGCCCAGAATGCCCTGGATATCTTAGATCAGCTCAAAAACCAGGAAATAACCCAGCTCTTTGACCAGCAATGGATCCAGGGCTTAAAAACCCGCATGCTTTGGGTCGCTTTCCCCTCTCTTCCCCAGGAAAAACAACTGGCTCTAATCCGCGAAAACCTCCTTATACCCTTAAAAGACCCCCAGTTTAACTTACAAAGCATCTTCCGTGTCACGCGTTTTCTGACCCCGGCCTATATCTGGCCTGATGAAGTACCCAAATACCTGGAAGCTTTTCTTAATAATCAGGAAAGCTTAGGCGCCCAGCCCATCACTACCCAAAACAAAGGCCAGCAGGAACCCACTCTGGGCAACTGGCTTCGGGATTACAGCGCCGAACATGGACTGGACAAGCTTAACAAAACCGCGGCCAAAAACTATGTTATGAGCTCTCCTAATACTTCAACTCTTGCTTCACAAGATAAAATCACCCTGGAAAAACTGGTAGTGCTTTTCGAATCCATCAAAGTTTTCACCTTAAAACAAATAAAAGACGAGGTTGAACGACAGCAAAAAAAAGACGAGGCCCGACAGCCTCAAGTCGTAAACCAAACTCCAGTCACCGCCGCTGCCGCTTCTGCTCCTGTTTCCGTCAACCAGCCTCCATCTACTGCTCCTGACCTTCAGCAAAACAAAAATATCCTCACCTCTCCTAAAAACCTGAAAACCGCGCTTCAGGAAAACCCCAAAATCGCCAACCAAAAAATCACTTCCCATCCGCTTGATATTCTGGGCCGGGGCAACAATATCCCGCCCACAGTCCAGAACTGGCTTCTGGATTACCGCAGCCGCCATGGAACAACCGGCCATACCCAGGAAGACCGCGGCGAATATCTCTTAAAATCTCCCAATGTGTCCAAACTAAGCAGCCGCGAAAAAATAAACATCCAAAGACTT
>JAHKAQ010000115.1 GCA_018825765.1 Patescibacteria group bacterium | reverse complement strand
TCTTCGCTTTTCCTCTTTTTCTTTCTTTAATCTGCCTATCTCATCCTCTACCGTAATCTGATAAATCAATCTTAAATTTAACTTCAAAAGAGTCCTGGAATCCTTGCGAAAAAAATCTATAATCTCTCTCCGAAAAGCGCTCAACGCGGAAAAATAAGTCGTCCTGGCCCTAAGATAGCCCGGATAACTCTCTCTTTTTAAAAGACCCAACCGCCTCAATCTCCCCAGAAACAAACTTTCCATCTTAATTTCAGTCTGAATAAATTCCTTTCTCTTTACCTTCAAATCCCGGATGGCCCTTTTTAATTTTTTTGATATTTTTTGTTCTTCTTTATTCATTTTTTTCTTTTTCTACAATCCACCATGAAACTTTGGTTTTTTGTTTAATTGGCTCGCCTAATCGGATGATAAACCCGTTGTATTTATCAGTTTCAGGCGGAATTTTAGTCTTTTCCACCCAGCTGGCCGAACCTGGGTCATCTTCAAAAGATATAAATATCTTGCAGGTCTCACTTATGGCGCTTGTTGAAATAATTACTCCTTTACCGTCAGCTCCATTGGCGTCATCATATCCATCCCCGTCCTCATCAGTAGCTACCGGAAGAATTTCCTCTTCTCCAATAACTTTTATTTCTTCTGACTCGTTCCGTATAGCCAGTATTGAAGTTACTACTTGCTCCGCGTCTAATTTCCCGGCCAAAGCCACGCTTCCGCTCACGCTGAAAGTTCCATTTTCACCAAAAGAATCAATCAAACCAGTCAAAATATCCAGCTCCGCGCCGGTTTCATTTCCCTTGCCTTTTACCAGCTCTTCAAGTGACGCTATTTTCTTTTCCACCGAATCAATTTTTTCCTCCGCGCTGATTAGACCGTCTTTCAACCCGTCAATATCAACACTCGCAACCGCGGCTTTTCCTTTTAATGCCGCTATTTCCTCTTCGTTGCTAACAGCCAGCCAGTCAACCTCCTCCACCTTATCTTTCAGGCTCTCTAAATCAGCGCCTAATATTCCAAAATTATCCTCCACTAAATCCTGCATCTCACCTAGACTCGTAACATTTTTATCCATTTTAACTGCTAAATCCACCAGCTGTTCCTGCTCTTCTTTAAACATTTTGCCTTTTACGTCGTTAAACCTGGCGTATAACCCGTGCGCCGCGCCATCCGGTAAATATTCATCCACGTAAGGAATAAGAAAATCTCCAGGCATTAATCTTTGGGTTAAATAATCATCAAAAGATGATTCCTCGAAAGGCAAAGCCGCTTGCTTGCTCTGCCTGGCTTTTTTTGGCAAATCCTCGTAAGGCGCTGTTTCATAATTCGGTATCTGAAATCCGCCGGCTTTATCCGCGTAATGCCAGTTGCCGCCGTAGCGAAAATATATCCGCCCGTTGGCCGAATCAATCGCTATCGCGCCGTCCGTGTCAATCTCAAAATTGCTGTCAGTAACCTCCCCGCTTACCACTTTGGTCACAATCCCGCCGCTTGACGCATCAAGCTGTCCCGCGACTGTCATTTTACCGCCGCTCGGACTCACAGTTAAATTGCCGTCCGCGCCGGTTTCAAATTCAGTGTAATTCCCGGCGTCACGCGACAAATTCAACTGCGGCCCGCTGACAGCTCGCGCCTCTAACCGCGCCCGCGATTCCGTAGTACCCAAACCAAGGTTACCACTCTCATCAATATCCAGAGGCGCCAATAATTCGTCTATTTCTTTTACTCCTTCCAGCAAGAGAGCGGTTATCTTGCCGTAGCTTATTCCATTGGCATACCCTGGATTTTTAGGGTCCCAGCTCACCACCTCCGGCAATACCTGTCCCAAATCTTCAGCGATAAAGCCAATGTCCGCCGCGCCGCCATATTGCTCTTTCCAATTATAACGCACGCCCTGAATTTGCCTGATTGTCGAAAGAGCGCCGCCCAGGGGTTGAATATCTTCCTTAAAACGGATGGAAGACCCGTTATGCCACGAATGATCGGTTACGTCGTAATAGCCGCCGCCTGAAGCTTCCATTTGCAATAAATAGCCCGGGGAGGTGGTGCCAATTCCCACATTACCCGAACTTATCACATACAAACCGGTATTTGCTCCTGTGGTAATATGAACCGACCTTACTGTGCCTGATCCGGCCGCCGAAGTAGCCAGAGTCAAGACGTTAGTATTAAATGAAAGCTTGCCCAATTCATAATTAGCCGCGTCCGTCCAGCTGTTATACATCTTTAAAGATCCTGGCCCTAAATATAAATCACGGAAGCGATAATCCGCGCTCCCTAAATCATAATTGTTGTCCGTGCCAGGTTTTACGCCCGTGCTGTCCACGGCCAAAATCGTGCTCCCGGTGCCGATTGTGGTTGTCGCGCTGGTGCCCGTAGGCTGAATCGTAAGATTTCCGCCGGAACCTACTGAAAAATCAGCATAGCCGGATAAAGGACCATTGGCATTATAATAAAGTCGAAACTGGGTCGAGCTTCCGTAAACTTCAAACAATGCTCCAGGCGTTGCAGTGCCGATGCCCACGCTTGTCCCGTTGTCATACAAAGTGCCGATCCCCAGAGTATTGGCGTCGGTCCAGCGCGTAACATAATTAGGCGTGCCGGTCATGGCCGTAAAAGCGCCAGTGCCGTTGCCTTTTAAGACTCCGGTGAAAGTTCCGGCGCCGGTGCCTCCTCTGGTAACAGCCAGGTATTGTTCGGCTGAAATTGTGTTTTCGTCGCTCCAGTAAGCCGCGTAATTGGTCGTTCCGGTAACCGCTCCCCAGCTTCCGGAAACTACTTGCGCCATGCCCGAAGCCGAGCTTGAATTCCAGTTGGTTCCGCCGTAAGTGG
>JAHKAQ010000114.1 GCA_018825765.1 Patescibacteria group bacterium | reverse complement strand
CCGCCTGAGCTAAAAATGAAAAATGATGTTTTAGAAAAAATAAAAGGAAAAATCCAATTCCATAATCTAACCGGGAAAAACAATCTTTTAAAAATCATGCCCCGGCTGGACATTCTTTACTTAATAAGAATTCAAAAAGAAAGACTCGGGGTAAAGCTAAAAGAAAGGCCGCCCCAAATCACGATTTTTACTCCGGGGTTTCTAAAAAACGCCAAACCTAATCTAAAAATCCTGCACTGTCTTCCAAGAACGCGGGAATTAGACCGCCGGATTGACAAAACGCCTTTCGCCTATTACTTTGAGCAGGCAAAAAACGGGCTGTGGATCAGAATGGCCCTGCTTGAAAAAATACTTAAAAACACCCAATAGCCACGCCCTGACCGACTCCTATTTTTAAACCAACAATGCGAGACATTATTATAAAAAACACCCGCCTGTTCACGGGAGGTAAAGTCTCCCAACCACAAGACCTGTTCATTTCCCGCGGCCTTATCTCCAACATCCGCCCGGGAACCGGCGCGAAAATTATCAATGGCTCAGGAAAAATTGTTCTCCCGGGCCTGGTTGATCCGCATGTTCATATTCGCGACTTCAAACTCTCGCCTAAAGAAGATTTTAAAACCGGCTCTCTGGCCGCGGCCCGTGGAGGCTTTACCTATTTTATCGACATGCCCAACACTCTGCCGCCGGTCGCCAGTCTTAAAACCCTGGCTCTTCGAAAAAAAGCCGCGAAAAAAAGCCTTATTCCCTGCGGCTTTCATTTTGGCGCTCTGGCCCGTGACAACACGCCTGATATTTCAAAAGCCTTAACCTGCCCTGAAGTGCATTCAGTAAAGGTTTATCTTAATTCCACTACCGGCGATCTTTTCATTCAGGATCAAAAGCTGTTGGATAAAATTTTCGCCGTTGCCGGTTTAATTTCAGTTCACGCCGAGGGAGAAGACAAAATAGAGCTGGCCCTGAAATTAGCCAAAAAACACCATACCCGGCTTTATCTTTGCCATATCAGCCGAAAAGCAGAACTTGAACTTATCAAAAAATACAAAACCCAAAACCCTAATCAATTTTTTATTGAAGTTTCTCCTCATCATTTATTTCTCACGAAGAAAGATCTCTTAAGCGCCTGGTCCCAAAAATCCAGACGAAAAAACCATGCCCCAAAACTTTATCCGGGTTTTTTTATGATGCGTCCGCCGCTTGCTTCTAAAAAAGACCAGCAAGCTCTTTGGCAGGCCATTGACCAGGGGATTGTGGATACCATCGGCACTGACCACGCCCCGCACACCCTGGAAGAAAAAAAAGCCCCTAACCCTCCCTATGGAGTTCCGGGATTAGAAACAGCCTTGCCCTTGATGTTAAACGCTAATCATAATAAGATAGTAAAAATATCAAAAATTGTGGCCCTGATGAGCGAGAATCCAGCCAGGATTTTTAATTTAAAAAATCAAGCGCGAATAATAGCCGGCCAACCGGCCAACCTGGTTTTAATTGATCCGGCCTTAAGGAAAACCGTAACCTCAAAAGAACTTAAAACCAAATGCGGCTGGAGCCCGTTTCTGGGTTTTAATTTAACCGGCTGGCCCATAATGACCATTACTAATGGAAAAATTGTCTATAAAAAACCCGTCAAATCTTAGAACTGACTTTTTGGGAGTGAAATTTCCCAACCCTGTCGTGCTTGCCTCAGGCATTCTTGGAATGTCTGCTTCTTCCATGGCAAGCGTGGTAAGAAACGGCGCCGGCGGCGTCACCACTAAATCAACCAACCTGGAAGGGCAAGATGGCCATCCAGGTCCTAAGGTTATCACTTACGAATCCGGCATGCTTAATTGTTACGGCTTAACCAATGCCGGCTTTTGGCACGAGAAAAAAGAAATCGCCAAATTCAAAAAAAGACTGCCCCAAAACCCGCTCATTTTCAGTATCTTTGGTTTTTCTCTCAAGGAATTTCAAGCTATCGCCCAAAAAGTAGACCAAACCCGGGCTGATTTTATTGAAATAAACATTTCCTGCCCCAATGTTCAATCAGAACACGGCCGGCCGTTTGGTTGCGTGCCAGGCATGCCTCAAAAAGTAATCAAAGCCGTCAAAAAGCTCACTAAAAAACCTATCATCGTAAAACTATCTCCCAACGTGGTGGATATTGTAGAGATTGCCAGAGAAGTAGAATCAGCCGGCGCCCACGCTATTTCAGCCATCAATACTCTGGGCCCTGGCATGGTAATCAACCTTGAAACCCGCTGTCCTGTGCTTTCAGCCAAAGCCGGCGGCATGAGCGGACCGGCTATCAGGCCGCTGGCCGTAAAAATGATTTATGATATTTATGAAAACGTGAAAATTCCCCTGATCGGAATTGGCGGCGTTACCACCGGCCAGGACGCTCTTGAGATGATTATGGCCGGCGCTCAATTAGTTGAAATCGGATCAGGCGTCTATTATCGCGGTATAAGCGTGTTTAAGCGTGTTTGCAATGAAATGCAGGAATGGATGCGAAAACAGGGCGTAAAATCAATCAAGGAAATCATTGGAGCCGCCCATGATTAAAATTTTAACCTAAAAATCCATATGCTTCACTGCACTGTCGAGCAGCCCATAATCTTCCCCGTAAAAAAAATAATCAATGAAGCCCCGGGCTTTAAAACTTTTATTTTTGAGGGTCAGCTAAACGCTAAACCCGGCCAGTTTGTAATGTTCTGGATTCCAAAAATCGAAGCCAGGCCCTTTAGCGTCTCTTTTCAAACCCCAAATGAATTTCAGATAACGGTTATGAAAGTAGGGGAATTTACCAAAGCCATGTTTAAATTAAAACCCGGCGACAAAGTAGGCATTCAAGGTCCTTATGGCCGTCCCTTTTCCCTTGGCAGCGCTAAAAATATAGTTATTCTGGGCGGCGGTTGCGGCATCGCTCCGGTATTTTTTCTCCTGAATCAGGCGGTAAAATCAGCCAAAAATATTTTTTTTATTGGCGGTTGCCGGTCTAAAGATATTTTTTTAAAGCAAAAAGCCTTAAAAAAAATAATCCCCGACCCGATTCTTATGACCGATGACGGTTCCCTGGGGAAAAAAGGTTTTACTACCGACGCCTTAGAGCGCTTGCTAAAAAAACGCCCAATAGATAAAATTTTCGCTTGCGGTCCTGAAATAATGCTGTTAAAAACCGCCCAAATTTCAAAAAAATATAATATTCCCTGTCAAATATCCCTGGAGCGTTTAATGAAATGCGGCATCGGGATTTGCGGTCAATGCTGTCTCGACGATTGCGGTCTGCGCGTTTGCCACGAAGGTCCGGTATTTGAGGCCTCTAAATTACTGGAATCCCCTGAATTTGGAAAATATAAAAGAGATAATCGCGGGAAAATTATAAAAATATAAATAAATAAAATCAACCTGTGAAAGACAAACAAATCTCCCAGATTCTCTTAGATAAAAAAGCGGTAAAACTAAACTCCAAAAAACCGTTTGTTTTTACGTCAGGCATGTTTTCCCCGATCTACGTTGATAATCGTATTCTCATCTCCTTTCCCAGAGAAAGAGATATTATTATTGATAAGCTCTCTAAACTGGCCAAAGAATTTAAAAACAAAAATCTGGTTTTAGCCGGCACGGCCACAGCCGCCATTCCCTGGGCCGCTTTTTTAGCCGAGCGAATGTATCTTCCGATGGTTTACGTGCGGCCTGAACCCAAAAAACACGGCACCAGCCAGCAGGTAGAAGGCAGTATTCCTTCGGGTGCGGACGTGTTGGTGGTTGAAGACATGATTTCAACCGGCAAGAGCTCTCTGG
>JAHKAQ010000113.1 GCA_018825765.1 Patescibacteria group bacterium | reverse complement strand
TGGTCTCAGTTCGGATTGAAGGCTGCAATTCGCCTTCATGAAGCTGGAATCGCTAGTAATCGTGAATCAGCCACGTCACGGTGAATATGTTCCCGGATCTTGTACTCACAATAAAAGCGCCAGGCAGTTTAATAATCTAGAGAGTTAAAATCTCTCCCTCTTAATCGTCAAAAGAGCGTAGTTAAAAAATAGGTTATGACCGCGAGGTTATAACTGAAGGATTTTAAGACAAACTGCAGTCAGAAATTAAGAGCGGCCAAGCTCTTCTAAAAAAGCGGTATCGACCCTTGAGTGGGCGGTGAGCACGGGGAAGATACATGGAAAACGCTTTTCTGAATGCAGGGAAGAGAATATTAAATGACCCTGGGAGATCTTACGTTGTCTCGGCCAATTTAGCTTAATTCTATTTTTGAGAGTTTTAGGGTAAAATGAGATCGAGTAATGAAACTTACGCAGCGTAAGAAGTCAGCTGAGTTATAGTAGTTTTACGGATTTTTAAGGCCGTAAAACGAAGGACTCACTTTAATGCGATGAAAAAGATAAACCCCAAATTATGGGGATGATAGAGAAAAAAGAACATCTAACTGAAAGGGGCTTGAGAAAGATTTATCTTTTAAAGGGCAAAATGCATTAGAGCTCGTCGTATGCGGGAAAATCGCAGGTACGATGGGAACATCAATGTCATGTTTCTGATAGATAATCGCCCGTCACACCAAGAGAGTTGGTAGGTCCTGAAGCGTCGCGCAAGCGGCATCACGGACAGATCAGCGATAGGGGTGAAGTCGTAAATTAGTTGCGACCCCAAGAGAGTAATTTTTTGGGAAAAACCTGACTATATGCTGGAACATCTGTGAATCTTGGGCTACTTGTGTTAAGTTGGTTTAGAATAATTTAGATTAACCCATGAGTGACAAAGCCTCAAGTGCAGACAATCAGCAGGGAAGTCGTTTCGAGTTTATCGAAATTGACCCCTCAGAGACTACACGTCGGGTTCCTTATTCGAAAAAGGATGAAGATATAGTCCATGCCTTATAGCGATATAGGGAGACACATGAACAAGGTATCCGTAGGGGAATCTGCGGATGGATCACCTCCTTTCTAGGGAGAATAATCCGATTGCTTTTTTCGTTGAAAGCTTATTGGGCTTTCGGGCTTAATGAGCGAATCGTTTGGCGCTTTGCGCCAAAAGCGATTAAGCGAAATACCGGCAATCTATTTGGTCGAGAGATAGTTATAAATTTATTTATACTTTCTTTCGCAAAGCCTTTATTTATAGGGGTTTTGCAAAGGTTTTGGAGCTTCCTAAATTGCTCCGCTAAGTCCTTGGCAGAGTACGCTAAGGCTGTTGGGTAACCGTATAAGATTGGAAATTAAAAGCGCGATTTTAGCGCAAATTGTGAAAACTCCCTAGGAACGATTTTTGAGTCGTTGAAAAAGGGGGAGATTTTGACTGAAACCATGAAGCATCCGAAAGGGTGTTTTTTTGGTGTTGAAATTCAGTTGATTAGAATCGGAGATTCCCTTTATTCAGAATTGGTGGAAGAATATTCAAAAATCAGACCAAGCTGGCGGAAAGTAAAGCCATTGCCGCAAAGCTGGCTTAATTACGGAGCCGGCAAGAGCGGCTTGCAGTTTACCTGGTCTTTCAAGAGCAATAACCTATACATTGACACCGGAGACGGAAACGAGAACGAGAGGATTTTTGAAAATTTAGAGCGTCATAAAGAGAAAATTGAAAAGGAGCTTAAGAGCTTAACTTGGGAAAGACTGGAAGAAAAGAGAGCCTGCCGGATTTGTATTTATAAAAACATCCGGGCCAATATCCGAACATTAAAAGAAGAGGATTATCTCAAAATCGTCAAATGGTCGGTTGAAACCATGAAGAATTTTAGCGAGGTGTTTTCAAGGTATATTGAGAAGCTCTGATTTAATTCAGGCGCCAGATAAAAAAGTTAAGCACACCGGCAAAGCTTACCCAGAGCAAATAGGGGATTAAGAGATAAGTTGACCATTTATTTATTGGCCAGAATTTTATCATTAGAATAATAATCAGAACCCAAATGACGGCCAAATCCACCAAGGCCAGCCCAGGATTTTGAAGCCCGAAGAAAATTATTGACCAAATAGCGTTAAAGAAAAGATGAATCCAGAAAAGCCACAACACCTTTTGAGCTTTTTTATTTTTTTGGGCTCTCTGCCAGATTAAATAAATACTTATCCCCATTAAGAAATAAAGAGAAATCCAGACTGGCCCAAAAAGCCAGTTAGGCGGACTGAAGCTTGGTTTTATAAGTGAAGCATACCAGCCGGGGATAGCCGGAGTAGTGAAGATAGAGCCGATAAGGCCGGCCAGCTGGGGGAGAGCTAGTGAAATTATAAGGCGTTTGTAGTTCATGGTCTTATTATATTGGGATTTTAAAGTAAGGGCAATCGAATGAATTTTTGTAGCTTTACTAGGTGGTTTTTTGGGGTTAGTATGAAATTAAATTAAAAGCAAAAAAACAAAAATTTTATTTC
>JAHKAQ010000112.1 GCA_018825765.1 Patescibacteria group bacterium | reverse complement strand
CCGGAGAGAAGCATTTCGCTTAATTCCACCCGGTCGGTTTTGGATAATTTGGATCATGATATTTTTTCTATTTCCGTGGTATATTTTGACCTAAATAAAAAGCCCTATGTGATTCCTAATGGACAAATATACTCTAACACGGTGTTTGATTTTGAGTTTAAGATAAAAAGTATCGGAAAATACCTGGAGCGGGGAAAATTTGAAAAACTTTTAAAAGATCAGGACCTGATCTGGCCTATAATGCACGGAGAATTGGGAGAAGACGGGGAAATCCAGAAAATTTTAGAAAAAGCAGAGGTTTGTTTTGTCGGCTCTCCCAGCAGAACTTGCGAGGAAACGATTGATAAATACAAAGCGCAGGAAAAATTAGCTAAAAATGGTTTTTTTACCTGGGGAAGCATAAAGATAAAAAAGGGAGAGAAAATCCCTAAACTGGCGCGGGGGAAATACGTGGTAAAACCTAACAGCTGCGGCTCTTCTATTGGAGTTTATTTTCCCAAAACCAGAAAAGAAATGGCGCGAAAATTAGAACAGGCTTTCAGGTATGACAAAAAACAAGAAGCGCTAATTGAACGTTTTTGTCCGGGCAGGGAATTTACTTTGATCATTTTGGAGAATAGAAGGGCAGAACCAGTGCCGCTTATCCCCACTGAAGTTCAATTTAACAATGATGATAAATTTTTTAGCTTTAGGAAAAAATACCTGGCTTCTAATTATATTCACTTTCACACGCCGCCGCGATTTAGCAAAAAAATCATGGAAAAAATCAGGCTGGAAGCTAAACAGGTTTATAAATTATTTGGTTTTCGGGATTACGCCAGATTTGACGGCTGGGTAATGCCTGACGGAAAAATTTGGTTTAGCGATCTAAACTCTATCACCGGCATGGAGCAGAACAGCTTTGTGTTTCGTCAGGCGGCGTTCGCCGGCATGAGTCACGCGGATATTTTGAATTATATAATTTCCGCGGCCGCTGGAAGATATGGAAGGAAAATCGCTAAAATTTTAAGCCGGGGAGGAAAGAGAACAGCAGGCAGGGGGAATAAAAAAAAGGTGGCGGTGGTTTTTGGGGGAGAAACAGCCGAGCGGCAGATTTCGCTTCTCTCCGGCACTAATGTCTGGATAAAATTAAAATCCTCCGCTTATTATCTCCCCGCCCCAATATTCATGGATAGAGCGGGGGAGTGGTGGCTGATTCCCCACTTCTTTTGTCTTCATCACACGGTGGAGGAAATAGAGTATCTAATAAAAAACTGGGATAAGAAAAAAATAAAAAGATACAAAGGGGTAGGGGAGTGGCTGGGTCGCGAATTAGGGCTCGATCCCCTGGAAGCTAAAGAGCCATTATTCCTCCCCCGCCGCCTGAGCGTCAAACAAACAGTCAAACGATTTAATTTTATATTTTTAGCTCTTCACGGCGGAATTGGAGAAGACGGCACTCTGCAGAAGGCGCTAGAAGCTCTCGGGGCCAGGTTTAACGGCTCGGACTCCCCTGCTTCAAAAATTGGAATGGATAAGCTTGAAACAGGCCGACTGATAAATAAAGCGCGAGTGCCGGGCTTAAAATCGCTTAAAAAGAAGCTTATTAAAATAAGGGAAGTAGCCGGACTGGATAAAAAACAGATGAGAAAATACTGGCGGGATTTGAAAAAAAAATTCAAAGGAAAGAATCTGCTGTTTAAGCCGCGAAGCGACGGTTGCAGCGCCGGCGTGGCAAAAATAAATAACGCGGATGAATTCAGAAGTTACGTGAATCACTTAAGACGTAAAAAAATAATCCTGCCGGCGGGTCTGTTAAAGGATCACGCGAAAAATATTGAACTGCCTGTTTGTTTGGATGAACTTTTAGCGGAAGAGTTTATTGAAACTGACGAGATAAAAATAAAAGGAACGAAAATAAGCTGGAACAAAAATACAGGCTGGATAGAAATTTCAGCCGGAGTTTTGGGGAACGGGGAAAAAATAAAGGCTTTGACTCCCAGCCAGACCATAGCCAGAGGCCGGATTTTAAGCGTTGAGGAAAAGTTTCAGGGCGGCACCGGAGTAAATTTTACGCCGCCGCCGGAAAAATACATCGCTAAAGAACTAACAGAAGAGACAAAAGATAAACTAAGAAAAGCGGCCTTAATTCTTGGCATTCAGGGTTATGGGCGCATTGACTGCTTTTTAAATCTAGACAGCCGGGAAGCGGTGATCATCGAAGCCAATACTTTGCCGGCGCTCACCCCTTCCACGATCATCTATCATCAGGCGTTAAAAGAAATTCCCCGGCTCAAACCGCTAAATTTTCTGGAAAAAATAATCCAGCTTGGCTTTGAAAAAAACAGAAAGCGAAAGAGGCAGGAGAGCTAAGCTTTAAGCTTTATTACTACGGCGGTTCCTTTTTTATCCTGACTTTTTATTTTTATAATGCCCTGGTGTTTTTTGACTATTTTTTGGGCCAGAGTTAAGCCCAGGCCATTACTCTGCGTGTTGGCGGCTTTGGCTTCTTGCGATTGGTAAAAAGCGTCAAAGGCTTTGAGGCATTGTTCTTGAGTCATGCCCATGCCTGTGTCCAGGACGGCTATTTTTATAAAGCCGGGATATTTTTTTAAATAAATTTCTATCAGCCCGTTTTTTTTGTTATACAGAATAGCGTTTTGGATGACGTTGGTTAAGGCTTTTTTAAAAAGAGAAAGATTGCCCTTGATAATTATATTTTTTTGAGGAAAACATTTTAGCGAGATTCCTTTATTTTTGATTTGCGCTTCCTGTTCCAGACAAGTTTCCCGGATAAGGTCTGACAGGTTGAATTTTTGTTTTTCCATTTTAAAACCTTTGAGGCTAAGCCTTGAAAGCAAGACAGTTTCTTCCGTAAGGCCGGTGGCCATTTGAGCGCTTTTGGAGAGAATCTCAAGGTTAACACTCCCCTGTTCAGCGCCGTTTATTATTTCGCTCTTAATAACAGCCAGGTGATTTCTTAGTTCATGAGACAAGCTCGCGAGATAAGCTGATTGTTTCCGGGAGACAGATTCCATTCTCTGGTTGCTTAAGCGGATAAGGCGGGAGATTGTTTGGTTTTTTGAAATAATATTTTGTTTAAGCTGGATATTTTCCCGGTTAAGCAAAAGATTATTTTTGAAAATTACAGGCAAGGATCTGGTGGCCTGATTGATTTCTTTTACGCCGGTTTTTACCCAGTTCAGGAATTTGTTAGCGACTAATTTCTCTTCCAGGGTGTTGGCAGACATGATTTTTATTTATTGATTAAGCTCGTAGCCGCGGCCATAGATGGTCTTTATGACGCGGCCTTTGGGGTCTTGAATTTTTTTTCTTAAGTTTTTTATATGCACGTCCACGGTGTTGGTGAAGGGATCGGCGTTCATGTCCCAGACTTTTTCTAAAATTAAAAGTCGGGACAGGGTTCTGCCGGGATTTCGCATAAAAAAGCAAAGCAGGTCATATTCTTTTCTTCTAAGCTCTATTTCTTTTCCCTTTTTGTAGGCGCGAAAATTAGAAGTATCCAGGGACAGATCGCCGCTTTTTATGATTTCAGACTTTAAATTAAAATTTCTCTTTAGAACGGCGCGAACACGGGCCACTAATTCGCTTAAAGAGAACGGCTTTACGATGTAGTCATCCACCCCTTGCTTAAAGGCCTGGAGTTTTGAGTCTAATTCTTTTTCAACCGTAACCATGATAAAAGGGACCGGGTTTTTGTTTTGCCTGAGCTTGGTCAGAATTTCCAGACCGCTTTGTTCAGGCAAATGAAGATCAGAGAGAAGAATGTCGTATTGGGTGGAGCGAGCTTTCCAGAGAGCTCGTTCGCCGTTTGTTTCCCAGTCAACAATAAAACCTGAGCTTGCCAGACCTTTAATGAGAAAAGAGGCGCAATCTTTTTGGTCTTCGATAACTAGGGCTTTCATTGTTATTTTTATTGTTTGGAGAAACCTTAAAAACAGATAAACTTGTCATTTTTTGGACAATTGGTCAAGGTTTGAGGAATTAAGGGGTGTTGTGGTATGATTGTAAATTGTAAAATTGAATTGAATAAGAACAGGAGAAGTATAGATAAGGGATAATAAAAAGAGGCGAAAAAAAATATTAAAACTTTTTAAAAATGTGGCTTAAGAAAATTGAGATAAAAGGGTTTAAGTCTTTTTATAAAAAAACCGAAATAATCCTTACGCGGCCGGGCAGAGACAAGGGCGGGATTACGGCGATTGTCGGCCCGAACGGATCAGGCAAAAGCAATATTTGCGACGCTTTAAAGTGGAGTCTTGGAGCTCAGAGTAAAAAGCAGGTGCGGAGCAAAAAAAACCGGGACGTAATTTTTGGCGGGAGTTCGTTAAAACGGCCGCTATCTTCAGCTTTTGTTTCACTGTTCTTTGACAACAGGGATAAGAAAATTTCCTTATCATATAAAGAGGTGGTGGTAACCAGAAAAATCTACGCTTCAGGAGAAAATGAATACTATATAAATAACAGCCGGGTTCAGCTTAAAAATATTCTGGAAATTTTAGGAGAAGCGGGTATTGGGCAGGAAAGCTATTCGATCGTGAATCAGGGGCTGGCTGACCGCTTAATTACCGTGAGCCCCCTAACAAGAAAAGAGATGATAGAAGAAGCGGCCAGGGTAAAGCATTTTCAGACAAAAAAACAAAGTTCGATAAAAAGACTGGAAAAAGCTAAAGATAACCTGGACAAAGCCAGAGTTATAATAAATGAAATAGGCCCCAGGCTTGAATACCTGGGAATTCAAGCTGAAAAAAAGAAAAAACAGAAAGAGTTAGAGCGAGAGTTGGAGGAAAAAAGCCGAAAATATTACGGAACTTTATGGAAAGAAATCGAAAAAAAGAAAAAACAGCATGAAAACGCGCGAGAAGAGTTGGAGAAGGAATTAGCAGGAGTGGAAAAAAAGCTAACGGAACTTAAAAAAACTTCGAAAACACAAGGAAGGGAAGAGCGGATTTCAAGAAAAGACCGGTTTCTTGAAAAAGAGCGGGAGCGGGAACTGGAAAAGGAACTTAAGAGAGCGGGCCAAAAAGAAAACAGTCTTTTACGGGAAGTTTCCATAGCGCAAGGGCAGTTGGAGATTTTAGGGGAAAAAATTGTTTTTGAGAAAACAAAAGATGAGCGAAGGATTGATATTTCTTATGTGAAAGAAAAGCTAAAAAAACTAATCCAGGAGATTGACCAGGCCAAGAAAAACAGGAATTTTATTTTCAAAGGACTGATAAGGGTAAGGGGGCTGGCCATAAGATTGAAAGACGAAATTTCCAAAGGAGTGATAAAAATTGATAAAACTCCGGCGATAAGAGAGCTGGAAAAGAGTCTGGAGCGAGTGGAAAAGATAATAAAAAACCGGCAAAAGGAAATATGCCGGGCAAAAAATGAACAGAAACTGATTTTGGACAGACTGGGAAAAATAAAAGAAAAAGAGGATAAAAAAAGACAGGCCTTTTTTTATTTTGAAAAAGACAGGGAAAGAGAAGATGAAAAAAAAGAGCAGATTAAAGATCGGCTGAATTTAGTCGACATTGAGCTTGCCAAGATAGAAGTGAGAGAAAGTGATTTACGGATGGATATTAAAAACACTTTGAAAATTGAGCCGGAGGAAATAAAGGGCGGCGGTTTAGAAAGGGTTAACGCGGGAAAGCTGGGGCAGGAGGTGGCGGAATTGATAAAAAAGATAAGCGTTTGCGAGACGATTGAACCCGGGGTGATTAAGGAATATGAAAAAACCTCAAAAAGATATGACGGCTTTATGGAAAAAACAAAAGATATAAAGGAAACCATGAAATCCTTAAAAAAAATTATAAGAGACCTGGAGGAAAAAATAGACAGCCGATTTAAAAAAACTTTTCAAAAAATAAATAAGAATTTTTCTAAATTTTTTAGGATTATTTTTAAAGGCGGAACAGCCAGATTATTAAAAGTGGAAATACCAGATAAAAGCGAGGAACAAGCTGGCAAGGCTGGTTCTTTTCTTACCGGGATTGATATAAAAGCGGCGCCGCCGGGTAAAAAAATAAAAGGGCTGGGCATGCTTTCAGGCGGGGAAAAGGCGCTTACTTCAATCGCTTTTCTTTTTTCCATGATTGCTTCGGGCGCGCCGCCGTTTGTGATGCTGGACGAGGTGGACGCGGCCCTGGATGAGGTGAATTCAGCCAGGTTTGCCAAAATTTTACAGATAATGGGAGCTGGGACTCAATTTATCGTGGTCACTCATAATCGCGAAGTAATGAGGCAGGCGCAGATACTTTACGGAGTAACCATGGGAGACGGCGGGGAAAGCAGTCTTTTGAGCCTGGATCTGGAGAAAAAAGATTAAACAGGCTTATTGGGAATAATTCGGGCTTGTTTTTTAGCTGTTTTTTAGCTTGACCTTTGGGTGGAAATTATATAACTTAAATACGCGGGGTAGAGCAATTGGCAGCTCACGAGGCCCATAACCTCGAGGTTGGCGGTTCGAGTCCGCCCCCCGCAACAAAACATTTTGGAAATGTTTTTTTAATTTATTTTTATAATCTTAAACCAGTTTCTTTTACCTACCTTTATAACCAGACCCTTTGAAGGGATTTTTAATTTGTGATTTATTTCTTTTATTAACTTTTCCCTGGCCTTGACCGCGCCTTGTTTTATCAGGCGTTTTAATTCGCTGTTGCTTATTTTTTCGCCATTTTTTTTAAAGCTTTTTTGAAGCACCGGAAGAATTTCTGAATTGTTTTTTACTTTTACAGTTGGAAGATCGTTAGGGGTTTGTTTTTCGGAAAAGACTTTTTCAAAATAATTTCTCGCCAGGCGGGCGGCTTTCTCGCCTTTTATGATGCGCACTATTTCAAAGGCCATTGTCTTTTTGAACTGCATGGGGTTTTGGCCTTTTTCCATGGCCTGTTTTATTTCTTTTATTTTTCCCTGGGGCAAGTCGGTAAGAAGCTCCAGGCCGGGAATAATATGCTGGTCCGAATATGACATGGCTTTGCCAAACATCTGCTGAGGCGTGTCGGAAAGATTGATGCCGTTGCCTTTGGTTTTTGACATGGTTTGGCAGTCAGGCGCGTCCATCATTTTGTTGGCGCGGACGAATTTTTCTTTTCCCAGATAATTTTTTACCAGATCGCGGCCCACCAGCATATTAAAAATCTGGTCGGCGCCGCCCATTTCCAAATCAATTTTCATGGCCACACTGTCATAGCCCTGCATAAGCGGGTAGAAAAATTCGTGCAGACGGATAGGGTCGCCTTTTTTCAGCCGGCGCTTGAACAGGTCGCGTTCAGTTAAGCGCTGAACGGTTATTTGAGACATAAGCTTTATTAAATCTTTCATCTTCAAGCGGGAAAGCCAGCGGTGGTTGCGCTCGAATTTGACCGGATTCTCTCCGGAAAAATCAATAAGCTCACCGGCCTGTTTTTTCCAGTTTCGCATATTGGACTGGATTTCTTCGTCGGTGAGTATTGTTCGGGTAGTGTCTTTGTCCGGATCGCCGATTTTAGAAGTGTAATCTCCCACTAGAAAAATTACTTCGTGGCCCAGTTGCTGCAGGAGACGAAGGGCGCGGATGCCAATGGCATGGCCAATATGGAGATAAGGGCCGGTAGGATCAAATCCCTGATACACGCGCAAGCGCTCTTTTTTTAGAAGTTTTTTTCGAAGCTTTTCTTTCGAGGGGTAAACAGCCTCCACTCCCCTGTCCAGGAATTGGCTTATTATTTTGGGATCGGCTTTTATTTTTGGCGCTTGTTTTTTCATGAAAATAGATTAGTTTCTTTCTTGATTGTAGAGAATGTGGAGACAAAAGCAAGGCGCGAAATAGACATAAAGGTTAATTTTTCATATACCGAAGAGAGTAAATTGGAAAACAAATTATATAAAAGACGCACGCTTATTGACTTTAAGCTGCAATGAACTATACTGATAAAAGATTCCAGAAGAGAGGTAAATCCGGCACGGTCCGGATTTTATTTTTAAAAAGCGTTAAAAAGGTAATATTTTAAAATGGGAAAAGAAGTTCAAAAAATAAACATCAAGGAGCTTAGCTCGGCGATTTCGCAAATTTGCGATGAAAAAGGAATCGAGAAGGGCAGGGTGATGGAAATCGTGGAAGACGCGCTGGCGGCGGCGTATAAAAAGGATTACGGCCGGAAAGGACAAGTGGTAAAGGCTAAATTTGACGCGGAAAAACAAACGGCCACGTTTTTTAGAATAATGGAAGTGGTAGACGAATCCATAAGACAGATGGAGCAGGCAGAAGAGGAAGAAACAGAAAAAGACAAAAAGCAGGAACAGGACAAGGAGGAAACATTGCCGCATTTCAACAAAGAGCGGGATATCCCGCTTAAGGAAGCGAAGAAAATAAAAAAGGGCGCGAGCGTGGGAGACGAGCTTGAAATAGAGTTAGAAGCGCAAAATTCTTTCGGCCGGGTGGCGGCGCAAAACGCCAAACAGGTAATTATCCAGAAACTGCGGGAAGCGGAAAGAGAAACGCTTTATGAAGAATTTAAAAACAAAGAAGGAGAGGTTATCACGGCCACGGTGCAAAGAGTGGAAAACAGGAACGTATTTTTGGATCTTGGGAAAATGGTAGGCGTGCTTTTTCCGCCGGATCAGGTGGAAACTGAAAATTACCGGACAGGCCAGAGGATCAAGGTTTACGTGGAAAAAGTGGACAAGGACGCCAAGGACACGTCAGTAACTCTTTCGCGTGTTAATCCAAATCTGGTTATTAAATTATTCAGCCTGGAAGTGCCGGAAATTTTTTCCGGAGCAGTAAAGATAGTTTCCATTGCCAGAGAGCCAGGATCTCGTTCCAAGATCGCGGTTAAATCAGAAGAAGAAGGGATTGATCCTATAGGTTCCTGCGTGGGACAGAAGGGAATTAGAGTGCAGGCTGTAATCGACGAGTTGGGCGGGGAGAAAATAGATATCATTGAACACAATGACGATTATAAGATTTTTATAAGCCACGCGCTGGCGCCGGCTAAAGTAAAATACGTGGAGTTAGACGAGAAAGGAAATCAGGCCAAAGTAATAGTGGACGCGGATCAGTTAAGTCTGGCTATCGGGAAAAGAGGACAAAATGTGCGGCTGGCCGCCAGATTAACCGGCTGGAAAATTGACGTTGAAAAAGAATCCGCCTCCGCTGAAGCTACGGCGGACAAGGAAGGCTCTTTAAAAGAGGGTGAAAAGGGCGAATCTCCCGATTCATACGCCGGAGCCGACAAGGCGAAGGAGGACGAGGGCGAAGAAAAAACTGACAAGAAAGACGAAAAAGAAGTAAAAAAAGAGGAAAAGAAAGACACGAAAAAAGAAAAGAAAAGCAAAGAGCCCGAGTCTCCCGACGAGGGCACTAAATAAATATTAATAATGTATAAAAAATTATGTCTCAAGAATGGATTTCAATCTTAATCGCTGTACTAGGGCTCGGAGTAGCCGCAGTATTAGCCTGGAAGGTTAAGAAACAAAAAGTGGAAAGTGAAAAAGGAAAAGAAATAGCTGCTGCTATTCACAAAGGTGCTATGGCCTTTTTAAATCGTGAATACAAAATTTTAATAATTTTTGTAGTCATCGTCGCCGGCTTT
>JAHKAQ010000111.1 GCA_018825765.1 Patescibacteria group bacterium | reverse complement strand
GGCCGCGCTGTTTTGCGAGATGTATTCCAGTCTTTCAACAATGCTTCCGTCATTATTAGCCGCTACTGTGCTTGAATCAAAGTCATTATTGGCGTCGTTCGCTCCCAGAATATTCTGGGTAAAATCCTGGTCAGAGCTGGCCGGACCGACTGAAGGCTCCACAAAAGCGGCGTATACCCAGATAGTGGCTCCGGCGGTTAAAGTAACGATTACCGTGGTTATTATTCTCCAGCCTAATTGATTGAGTTTTTGTTTTATTTTTTGCTTTATTAGAGGCATTTTGCAATTTCACAAATCATTACCAAAAGGCTTTAGCCGCCAAATATTTTTTGGCGAAAAATCTTTTTAAAAGTATAGCTCATTTTTTTTCAACTACAAAATTCCCTATCACCAGAAGATCCATGCTGGTTTTTTTAAAACATTCATAAGCTTGTCCGGGCGTCCTGACAATTGGCTCGTTTCTCACGTTAAAAGACGTGTTCACAATCACCGGATAACCAGTCTGCCCGTAAAAAGCCTCAATCAATCCATAAAACAGCGGATTGCTTTTCCGATCCACGGTTTGAACGCGCGCCGAATAATCCGTATGCGTCACCGCCGGAATAACCGAACGCCTTTTCTCTAAAACATCCACCACAAAGAGCATATACGGACTTTCTCCATTCAACAAAAACCAGTCACCTGTCTTTTCTTTTAAAACCGCCGGCGCAAACGGCCTGAAACTCTCCCTGAATTTTATCATTCGATTCAATTTTTCCCGCATTTCAGGCCTTCGCGCGTCAGCGATAATCGAACGACTGCCCAGCGCCCGCGGCCCGAACTCCATCCGCCCCTGAAACCAGCCTATTACCTTTCCCTGACTAATTGCCCGGGCCGAAAAATCAAACAGTTCTTCGAACTCCAGAAACCTATATTTCACTTTTCTCTTTTTCAAAAAACATTCTATCTCCTGATTGCTGTATTCCGGCCCAAGCAAAGATCCTTTTTGCAAATCACTGCCCTGTTCTAATAAGCCGGTTTTCAAAGGCAATTCCCCGTCCTTATAATGACAATAAGCCAGATAAGCCGCGCCCAGGCTTCCGCCCGCGTCCCCGGCCGCCGGTTGAATCCATAAATTATCAAAAATCCCCTGTTTTAAAATAACACTGTTAGCCACGCAATTTAAGGCCACTCCGCCGGCCAGACAAAGATTCTTTTCCCTGGTTTCTCTTTTTACCTGACGCGCCAGCCTTAACATAACTTCATTGGTTACTTCCTGAATTGAGCGCGCTATGTCCATCTGTTTTTGGCTGATTTCCGTTTCCGATTCCCGCCCGCGTCCGCCAAAAAATTCCTCAAATTTCCTGTTTATCATGGTAAAACCCGTGCCATAGCCAAAATAATCCATGTTCAGCCGAAAAGATCCGTCCTTTTTCAAATCAATCAATTCAGCAAAAATCTTCCTGACATACCTGGGACGGCCGTAAGGCGCCAGCCCCATCACCTTATATTCCCCGGAATTTACTTTAAACCCCAAATATTGAGTAAACGCCGAATACAAAAGCCCAAGCGAATGAGGGAAATGAAGCTCCCTGAAAATCTCAACCTTATTCTCCCTGCCCGTTCCGTAAGAAGTAGTGGCCCATTCTCCCACGCCGTCAACCGTCAAAAAAGCCGCCCGGCAGAACGGCGAAGCAAAAAAAGCCGAAGCCGCGTGGCTCAGATGATGTTCAAAAAATAAAACCCGGCCGCTGTAACCCAGCTCTTTCCTTATAGCCTCTCTTATCCAGATTTTGTCTTTCACGAAAGAGCCCGTTGCTTTAGCAAAAAAACTCGCTCCTTTTGGTGAAAAACCAATGCTGGTTTCCAATAATCTCTCAAGCTTTAAGAACGGCTTGTCATAAAAAGAAACCAGATCCACCCTGTCTATGCCAATTCCCGCCGCCCTAAGGCAATACCGCGCCGCGCGCCCGGGAAAACCCGAATCATGCTTTATTCTTGAAAAACGCTCCTCTTCTGCCGCGGCTATAATTTCTCCGTCTCTTAAAACACAGACCGCGCTGTCATGATAATAGGCTGAAATCCCCAGAATATACATTTTAAAAAAGAGTATAAATAAAAGGAGCCAAAACCGATCCCTGAGCGAAGAAAAAAACCAATCCCAAAAGCATCAAAAAAACCAATATCGGCCCCAGCCACCATTTTTTGCGGGTTTTTAAAAAAAACCAAATATCTTTTATTGTTTCTAGCCTGCTCATTTTTACCTTCTTCTATCTCTTATTTTATCGTCCTTTACCGTTATTAATCCTTTTTTTTCCAAATATTCAAATAATTTCTGCGCTACCAGCCTATTGCTCTCGGGCGTAAAATGCATTCCGTCTGTATAATATTCATAATACTTTTCAGCCAATTGCCGGCATTCCAAAGTAAGCGAATCACTCTCGCATTTATCAAGCAAGCTCAACCCGCCGGCCAGAATTTTTTCCTCAAAAATCGGTGTAAAATCTAGGTAATCAATATCTCTCTTCTTAGCATAAGCTATTAACATCTTTTGAGTATTCTGCCAATCTTTTCTTCCTAATTGCTCAAAAACTGGAAAGATAAGAATCACCAATGGAATTCCCTGCTTGTCCGCTATTAATTTCATTTTATCAAGCTCGGTCAAAGTAACCCGCCACTGGTCTTCCATTTCCGGATCGCTGGGCAGCCGCCTGGCTGTCCGTTCTATGCTATCTATATTTTCTTTCACCTTTTCCATCCATATCTTCCTTGATTTATAATTTATCATCAGCCGGCCGAATCCGGTTTCATTCAAAAGATAGCCCAAAAACCTGCTTCTGCTTTGAAAAACTCTCCTGAAAGGATCAAATCCCGGACCGCCGTAATTTTTATCGAATATTTTTGCTTCCTCTACATCATTCATGGCAAATCCCAGCGCGAAAAAATCCGGCCGGAAAATCAATGACTCCTCCATAACCCGCCTTTCCTGATAGGTCCAGTAACCATGCACGCCCGTATTTATAATCTGATGCTTCTTAAATTTAGTATCGCGATTATTTAGCTCCTGTTCGAGCATTTGGGGAAAGGTATCTTCAATGCCAAGCCCATCCCCGCACGCAATCGAATCTCCCAGCATCACCCCGCGAAGTTCATTCGACTCTTTTTTTAAGGGAAAGTCATCATCGTGCTGTCCGTATCTGTTGGTCTTAAATAATTCGTTTTGATTCTTCACTATTCCAATACCCACGTATCTCCAGGTCTTCTCTACATTCGGCCTCTGCCTGAAATACAAGTCCGGATCATATTTCCAGACCGGCAGTCCGGTGAAAAGCAGAATAAAGCGATCCAAAAGAATAATAACCGAAACAATAAAAATTGAAATCCCTAAATTAAGCCAAATCTCTCTTTTGCTTTTTAAAATAACCGACGATGTAATAACAAAAATCAACCCTATAACCAGCGCGGAAAGAAAATAAATCTCAAAAACATCTTTATAATTTATAAAATCCTTTTGCCATAAGCGGCCCATCCAGGGATTTATCAAAAAAGCCGAAAGCCAGACCAAAACCGCGAATTTCAAAATAAAACCCGCGGTCTTTTCTCTTATCTTTTTCTCATTTCCCTCCATCAACTGTTCTTTCATTGACAAGCTTAATATGGCCTTTTATAGGATGTTTTTTTTAAATTCATTTTATCTTTTTTTACCCAATAACTTTCAACGCTCCTATCGATTCGCGAACCAGACGATTTTTCTCCAAGCAAACGAATCAGCGCTCCTAAAGGTGTTGCGACCAAATAAAAAAGCGCGTACAAAATAAATTTAAAAACCAGGTTTCCCAAAATACCGGAAAAAGAAATCCATGCCTCGCGCGCTGTTTTAAGTGTCCAGGGGCAAAAAACACCCGCCACAAAAAACACCAGGCCCAAAAAAATAAAAACAAACAACCAATAAGATCCCCAATGATTACGCGCCGCTAAAAAAAACAAAATCCAAAACACGCTTCCGGCTAACAAACCAAAACCTGCCTCCTGACTCCACCTGTCAGCAGGCTTAACTTCGCGTTTAAATTTCTTTATTGTTTTCGCCCGGATAAATCTTTCTTTCAGCAGAAAAATCAAATTTTCCCAGCCGTCCTGGAAAATCCGCAACTTAGCCTCTCCTTTTCTTTTGCGATAAGTCGAATCAATCTCTCGCGCTTTTGATTTCAAAAACGCCTCAATCTTTATT
>JAHKAQ010000110.1 GCA_018825765.1 Patescibacteria group bacterium | reverse complement strand
TGGTCGAATTCGACCAGTTTTGGCAAGAAGCTGGAGCCAATGCTTTTGTTCTTTCTCCCCAAAAATGGATTATTGAAACAAATTCCATTGGTCTTATTTCAAAATCAGGCAGAAGTGGAGGTACTTTTGCCCATAAAGATATTGCTTTTGAATTTGCTTCCTGGATTTCCGCCGAGTTTAAACTTTATTTAATAAAAGAATTTCAGAGACTCAAAGAAGAAGAAAACGAGCGTTTAAAGCTTGGTTGGGATACAAAGCGAATGTTAACAAAAGTAAATTACAAAATTCACACAGATGCTATTAAAAAACATATTGTCCCTAAATTAATCACTAAAAAACAAGCTGACTTTATCTACGCCAACGAGGCTGATGTTTTAAATGTCGCTCTGTTTCAGATGACAGCTAAACAATGGAGAGAAAAGACTTCAAAAACTTAATCAAATAGCGATTATCCAGATGACTTCTTTGATTGAGGATAAGAGTATAAAGAGGTTGAAATAAAACAAATCACTGTTTCATTCCCCAAGAACAAAACACTCTCCATCCCGTGTCTCATTTATCCCCCTCCCCGCTCAAGCCTCCGACCTAATCTCCTCAATTTTCCAAGTTGGACTAACCCTCAAAAAAACCCTGGTTTTGTAAATATTGCTCAAAAATATATTAGAATGCTAAGATAGCAAGGTCTCGCGACTAAAAAATGTTTCTCGGGCTGTAGTATACCGGTAGTACGCGCCCTTCGGGTGGGCGTAGACTGGGTTCGATTCCCAGCTGCCCGACAATTTCAGACTTTCACACCTTATGCGAAATTTTATATTCAATGCGGCCGTGATCTTTGGAAACTCCATCAATTAACACGTAACCGCCTTTTATATTACGGACAGCGTCAATGACCTGGACTCCCCAGGCCAGGGACAGTTTCCGCGATTCAAAGCGATTGCGGTTTAGGTGCCAGATATTTACTTCAGGGCGAAAACGGGAAACTTTATAGGTCATGGCCAGCGGAGCGTTTCGAATGATTATGTTTTTTAGTTGCATTTCGCGGGCCAGCATGACCGCGGCGCGGGCGATTAAAGAAAAGGGCACTAATTCTTTTATTTGAATCTCTTTGTAATCCAGGTCGTCATAGGGGCCGGTTTCGGTATAGGTAGCAATTTTTTTCATGATTTGCACGGTTTTTACTGGATATTTACCCAGCGCTGATTCGCCGGAAAGCATGACCGCGTCAGTGTGGTCGATTACCGAGTTAGCCACGTCGTTTATTTCGGCGCGAGTGGGCCGGGGATTTTCCATCATGGATTCCAGCATCTGGGTGGCTACAATCACGGGCTTGGCGTTGTGCAGACATTTTTTTATCATTTGTTTTTGCAGGGTAGGCACCTGTTCCTGCGGAGTTTCAATGGCCAGATCGCCTCGGGCGATCATAATGCCGTCGGTTATCTTTAAGATTTTATCAAAATTTTTAACCGCGGCGCTGGTTTCAATTTTGGCAACCACGGCTGGTAATTCATGCGGCCGGGCATTGGGCAGAATTTTTTTTATGGCTTTTTTTAAATTTAAAATATCCTTTTGGGTTTTCACGAAAGACATGGCGATAAAATCCGCGTTCCTGGAAATGGCAAATTTCAGGCTTTTCCAGTCGTTTTTGGTGAAAGAAGTAAGGAAAGGTGAAATTCGCGGGATATTCAGGCCTTTCCTGGCGTTGATTGTGCCGCCGGTTTTTACTTTGCAGTTGATTCCATTTTTAGTTTTTCCCTGAACTATGAGCTCCAGCATGCCGTTATCAATGAAGATCGGATCGCCTTTTTTCAGGTGCTTTAGTAATCTGGCGCCGTCAATGGCAAAGGCGGGCGGGTCAGATTCAGGCGTGGAGGGAGACGAGGAACCGGAGGAGGACTTTTTTAAAACTACAACATTCTGGCCTGGTTTTACAGAAATGGGCGCGGAAAGCCGAGCCACGCGAATGCGCGGCCCCTGAAGATCGGCCATTAGACCGATGTTTTCCCCTAAATCTTCGGCGGCGCGGCGGATGTTTTGAATCAGGATTCCGTTAGATTTATGATCGCCGTGGGAAAAATTGACGCGGGCAACAGTCATGCCGGCTTCGATCATTTTTTTTAGCTTAGTCACGGAGCTTGAAGCCGGACCAATGGTGCAGACGATTTTAGTGCGCATGGGAATAGGATTTGTTATTGGTATCTGGATTATGAAGCCATCATCAAATATGTTCAGTTATTTTATTATACTTATTTTTTTAAAAAAAACGAATTAAAAATCCCCGCGGCAGATGCCTGGGGATTTTTAAACAACCTGTCCCTATAAAAAGACCGGATTAAATATTGATTTTTTTGGCGTAACCGCCGATTACGGGCAGTTCTTTAGTTTTACCGGTTAGAGCGTTAATAAGACCCATGATGAATAGAACTAAAAGACAAATGCCGATGGCCCAGCCAATAACAGGAATCCAGATAATAAAGCTGGAAACAAAACCGACAATGAACAGGACCATTCCCTGTTTGGCGTGGAATTGAGCGTAAGGGCTTTCTTTCTTGGCAAGCAGCGGGATTAGAAACAGGATGCCAAGATAACCCAGGGCGGCAAAAAGCTTATTTTCCTCCACGTCTTTACTCTGTGGGGCGCCCTGGCTTTTGTTTTGGGACTGGTTTTCGGGGGTCTTTTTTTCGTTTGACTCTTTTGGTTCCATATGAAGATTTAAAATTAACTAAAATTTAACCTGGACATTTTCCTTTTCTTTGGCGTCTGCCTGGAAGAAATCAAATTGTTTGAATCCAAAGATGGGGGCGACAAGGTTATTGGGAAAAATCTGGATTTTAGTGTTGAAATCGCGCACATTACCGTTATAGTAACGACGGGATTTTTGAACTTCGTCTTCAATTTGAGAAAGCTGTTTTTGAAGATCAAGGAAATTTTCGTTTGATTTTAATTGAGGATAGGCTTCGGCAACGGCAAAAAGAGATTTCAGCGTGCCGGCCAGGGCGTTTTCCGCCTGGGCTTTGTCTTTCGGGGTTTGGGCTTGCATGGCATTGCTCCTGGCCTCGGTTACTTCTTTAAAAACCGACTTTTCCTGCTTGGCAAAACCTTTGACGGTTTCGACCAGGTTAGGAATAAGGTCATAGCGTCTTTTTAGCTGAACATCAATGTC
>JAHKAQ010000015.1 GCA_018825765.1 Patescibacteria group bacterium | reverse complement strand
GGCGAAAGCCAAGGAAATGAAGCCTTTTTCAGAGAAAATGATTACAAAAGCCAAGAAAAAGAATTTGGCGTCTATCAGGCTTTTGAAGAAAAGGTTGAGTAAGCAAGCGGCGAAAGAGTTGTTTGACAGGGTAGCGCCGGCGGTGAAAAAAAGAAAGGGCGGTTATATACGGATAATCCGCAAAGGTTGGCGCGAGAGCGACGGGGCGGAGATGGCGCTGGTTCTTCTGGTTGATTTTTCCGAGGCGCTAGAGGCTGGTGTTTCGACAGACAAGAAGGATAAAATTAAGAATAAAAAGAATAAACAGAGTATTAAAGATAATGAAAAGCAGTAAAATAATTAAAAAGCAAAAGACTAAAGTCGAGGAACCGCGAAGAGAGACGCACGAATTTGATTTGGAGGGCAAGGTATTTGGAAGAGCGGCGAGTGAGGTGGCATTGCTTCTTTCAGGCAAAAGAAAGGTAGAGTTCGTGCCATATATTGACGCCGGGGATTTTGTTTGTGTTTACAATCTGGGAAAAATGAAGATCAGAGGAGGCAATAAGCTAAAAGATAAGGCTTATTACCATTATTCAGGTTATCCCGGAGGCATTAAGAAAGCGGTTTTAGTCGAAGAGCTGGAAAAGGATCCGGATAAGGTGTTTCGAAGGGCGGTTTTTGGAATGTTGCCTAAAAATAGTTTAAGAAAAGAAATGATAAAGCGTTTAAAGACCAACAATGGACCAAAAGACTAAGTTAACAAAATTTGAGGGAAAATACTGGCAGGGAGTAGGGAGAAGAAAGACTTCGGTGGCTTCGGTCAGGATTTATAAGACTAAGATCAGCAAGGATGTATTTTGGATAAACAACCGGAAGCTTGCTGATTTTTTCCCCTGTAAAGAGCTAAGAGAAGCGGCTAGCTCGCCTTTAAAGATTTTAGGTAAAGAAAAAAATATCGGGGTAAATATTTTAGTCAGAGGCGGAGGCGTAAGAGCGCAAGCTGAAGCAATAAGACATGGATTGTCCCGGGCTTTGGTTAAATTTAGGGAGGAGTTTAAGAAAGAGTTAAGGGATTTAGGATATCTGACCCGCGATTCAAGAAAGGTGGAGCGAAAGAAGCCAGGATTGAAAAAAGCCAGAAGAGCCGGTCAGTTCTCAAAACGTTAAAAGAGATTATCGTCGGATTTTATTTGGGCGGGAATTTAGTGGTGAAAAGTTGAACGTATTTGTCGGAAAGTTCAAGAAAGAAAATAGAATCATTTTGAATATTATAGGAAAATTGGGGATTGGAAATATTATTTTTTATAACAACAGATTGATTGATTTTGTCTCTCAAATCAATCTCAACAAGGTTTATAGACTGGCTTTGTGAAAAGAGAATGTTCTGATAATTCTTAAACCACAAAGCGTTAAATATTTTTTCTTTTTTATTCTGGTAGATAGTTACGTTGGAGCCTACATCATTTTTGGGCTGAACTTCCCATTCTCTTAGATAATAGACTTTTATTTGATAGTCGTTGAAGTAAAGCAGTTTTTTGCCGTCGTCGGAAAATTGGGCGTTTGTAGCGTCAGGGCTTATTTTTTTGAATATTTGATATTCTTTGTCGTTATCATTGTAAAGGTAAAGTTCATGATTCTGGTTGATGAGAGCTATTCTCTTGTCGTCATAGATAATGATTTTATACCAGGGGTCATTGTCGGAACTTAGGTCCTGGTCGATTAGGTTTTCGGTTATTTGTTTCGTGTTCTGGCCGTTGTAGTCGGATTTAAATACAAGATTGTTAGGCGCTTGAACGTAAAACAGGCTGTTTTGAGATATTTCATAACCTCTGATATTTTCATGGATGAGTTTTAATTCCTGCTTATCGAGAGCGTAAAGATAAAGAGAATTGTTGTTGAGGAAAAAGATGTTTTTGCTATCAAGCCATTTGAAAGAGCTGGTTTTAAAAGGCGGGTTCTTAGGATTATCGAGCAGTTTTTTCAGGCTGGGATTTAAAGGGATCAGAGTGCTGTCATTGATGCCTTGTTTTTCTATTTGATTAAGATCAGCCAGGTAGCTTTGGGTTGAATCCTCTTCTTTTATGGAAAAGACGGCGATTTGCTGGTCCGGGGAGAATTCGAAGAATTCCAGGGAGGCGGCATGAGCTTTGTTGGGGGTTTCCTGGAAAATTTGAAAAGAGGATTGTTTTTTGGGTGAATGGATGAAGATGCTCAAGGTGCCGTTTTGGCGGTTGGAGAAAGCGATTTTTTCGGCGTTACTTGAGATTTTGTAGTAATCAGGGTCGACAATGTCCAGGCGGTTTTTTTCGGCCTGGTCCTGGGTCAGGATAACGTTCCAAAATTCCGTGGCTACGCCTGAATGGACAGCGATTTGTTTTTTCCAGGAAGAATAGCCCGGGGTTTTTATTTCAAGAAGATAAGACCCGGGTTTGATGCCGTTTAAGTTGTAAGAGCCGTTGATAAGGTCATAGGTTTTTTGATCGGCCGGCTTGCCATTCAGGTAAATGTTTACGTCTTTGGGCGTGGATTTTATGGTGATGGTGCCGGAATAAATAAAAATACCATGCTGGAAATTAAAGCGGTAGCCAAAGGCGAAAAAAGTGACAATGACGGAGCTTATTATAAAAAATACAAGGGCCAGAAAATAAACGATCTTTCGGCCGAGAGATACTTTATGAGGCATTAAATTTTGAAAATTATGATGTCGCCGTCACAAACAGTATAATCTTTTCCCTGGGTTCTTAAAAGCCCTTTG
>JAHKAQ010000014.1 GCA_018825765.1 Patescibacteria group bacterium | reverse complement strand
TTGTCGCTAAATCAGAATAGTTATTTAGCATTATTTTAATTTCGTTCCAATCAAAAGTTCCGAACATATCCAACAAAGGACGCAAGGTAGAAAATATAATGCTCCACCTCTCTCTTATTTCTTAAATAACTTTATGCAACAATTACTAAAACATACTTACCTTTTAAACATAGATAAAATCCAAGCAGATCTGGAAAGGCTTTGGAAAAGATACCAACATATATTGGGCAATCCCAGCTGGAACAACCTAAATGAAGCCAGAGCCATCCTATATTTAGCTGGCCAAATATATTGTGAACAAATTGCTGTTGATGCTATTGAAAGAAGGCTGCCGCTTTTAAAAAAACCAATCAGTCTTAGCCAGTTTTTGATACTTATCGACTCAAAATCGCCTAAGCAAAAACGATACAATAAGGATCCGTTATTCTTAAAGCTAAAAAAATTCTACACGGTAATTAAAAAATTCAAAAATAAGTCAGTGGGAGGGAAATATTACCTGGATGAGCAAAGATTCATAAGACTATACAATAAACATAATCCTGATAGGAAATGTAAAATGGGCTATCGAGGCAAAATTGGAAAATAATCCGACAAGTCATCAAGACTGTGCTATGCTTACCAAGGAATTAAAGCAATTATCAAAGAGGGATGTTGCTATAGCCGGCAGCAAAAGCGTTTCGCTTGGAATTATGATGCGAGCCGGAATTTTAATTCCATCAGGATTTGTTGTGCTTGCTCCGGTTTTTGAGGAATTTCTAGAACAAAATAATCTTAAGGAAAGAATTCAAAATATAATAAAAAATATTAATTACCATAATCCAAGCTCTGTTCTCCAAGCCTGGGCCCAAATTGCAGAATTAACCAGCGCCGGCCGACTTTCATTTAGCGCTAAGGCGCAAATACAAATAGAATTTAAAAAACTTAACTCAAAACATGTAGCAGTCAGAAGCTCAGCCACAGTCGAAGACGCAGTTAATGCTTCCTGGGCCGGACAATTTCAAAGCTATTTTAATGTTAATCAGCAGGAGCTTATTATTTCAATGCAAAAATGCTGGTCTTCATTATTTACGCCTAACGCTTTGATGTATGGCTTTAAAATGAAACTGCTGGATCAAAAAAAGTCTATGGCTGTAATAGTTCAGAAAATGATCCTGCCCCAAATAGCAGGTACTGCTTTTACCGTACACCCGGTGACAAAAAACAAAAATCATATTCTAATTGAAGCCGGCCCTGGACCAGGAGAGGCTGTCGTCCAGGGCAGAATAATTCCTAGTGCGTATATAGTGGACAAAAAACAGTGGAAAATATTACGTATCCAAGCCAAACAAAAAGAAAATATTCTGCCAAAAAGAATTATCCGGCTGGCCAAATTGTGTTATAAGATTGAAAAATTATTTAAACGCCCTCAAGACATTGAATGGGCTTTAAAAGGTAGCCAAATATACATACTCCAAAGCCGCGCAATCACTACGCTATAATAAGTGCCAATCATGGAAAAATTAACCAAACAGGTATCAGGCCAAGTTGTTTTTCCCGGAAAAGCCAGAGGCCGGGTCACTCTTTACTCCGCTGACTTTAAACAAGCCCGCATACCTAAAGGGTCAATAATTGTTGCTCAAATGACTAGCCCGCAAATAGTTGAGGCTTTAGAGAATGTTTCTGCAATCATTACTGACTTGGGTGGATTGACCTGCCACGCCGCCATTATCAGCAGAGAAATGAAAATTCCCTGCATTGTGGGTACTGGCAATGCTACCCAAATATTTAAAAACAACGATAGGGTTAAAGTTGATGCATACAAAGGAACTGTGAAGCTTTTAAGGGCGCATCCCGCTTCAAGATAAAAATTTTGGGGAACTGGAACTGCCGGAGACATGACGATTTTAAAAAATTACATGGCATTTTTCATCTTTTTTGCTATGATTTATTCGGAGACTAATTAAAGCTATTATGAAAAATATTCAAAAACAAGCTTTCGATTGGGTAAGGCTTAATTCTTCAGAAGCTTTTTTATCCCAAAATTTTTCAGAAAGAAGTTATTGTAAGACCAGAGATATTTTTCAAGCACGGCTGGAAAAGTTGGTAAGTTTTTTAGTTAAAACGGAAACGGTTGGAGAGGAAAGGGCGTATATTGCTGCAGCTATTGCCGGCGAAATTGGCAATAATTCTTTTGATCATAATCTTGGCAATTGGAGAGACATTCCGGGAGTTTTTTTTGCTTATGAAAAAAACGATAGAGAATTGATGATAGCGCTGACTGACAGGGGTCAGGGAGTCTTAAAAACTCTAAAGAAAGTTAAACTCCAATTAAGCAGTGATAAAGAAGCCTTAAAAGTCGCGTTTACCCAAAATGTATCCGGTAGAGCTCCGGAAAGAAGAGGAAATGGTTTAAAATTTGTAAAAGAAAATATAAAAAATCAACAGATGAATTTGGAGTTTTATTCCGGCAAGGCTCTGGCATCCTTAAATGATAGGTTTGAATTGGCTGACAGCCCGGAAGAAATTAAGGGATGTTTGGCAATTATAAAAATT
>JAHKAQ010000109.1 GCA_018825765.1 Patescibacteria group bacterium | reverse complement strand
GATTTTTTTAAGATAGCGGGTAAATTTTTTAAGAGCTTCAGGTTCCTGCTCAAAGGCCAGTAAGGTATTGTAAAGTTCGTCCAGGTCATTTTGAAAAACAACGGCCTGGGCCTTATTTTTAGGAGTAAGCGCGAAGCTCTGGATAATTTTCTCGGTTAATTTAAACAGGCTTTTATTTTTGCGATAAAAATTTTGGATTATTTTTTTCTTTTGGGTGAAATTTTTTAGTTTTTGTTTCTGGCTTTTGGATAAGGATTTTTTTTGATAAAAACAGGCGGCGGGAATTTTAGAAAAAGGCATTTTTTTTATTTGGTAAATAAGCTCCTTTTTAGGAGAGTCGAGATAAAACAGCCAGGAAATAATAAACTGGATGATCGGCTTTTCAAAAAAAGTATCCCCGCCTACGGTCTGATAAGGAATGCCTGAATTTTTGAATTTATTTTTTAAAGTCCGGCCCAGATGATGCAAGCGAAAAATTACGGCAAAATCCGAGAAGTTTATTGGCTTTTGGCGCCGGCTGTTTTCCCGGGAAGCCTGATTAAGATCCAGCCCGCCTAACTGGCGGCTGATTTCTTTGATTATCCAATCAGCTTCAGTGTATTGATTCAGAGTAGCCACAAGACAAACCCGGCCGGCCGGGTCGTCTTTGGAGGCAGGGATAAGCCGGGGTGATTGGGGGAACAGGTCGTGGCTGGCGCTTATAATACAAGGGGCGTTACGGTAATTGATTTTGAAAATAATTTTTCGGCTATGGGGGAAATCTTTTAAAAAATCGCTAAACGTCCGGCTATGGGCGAGACGAAAGCCATAAATAGACTGAAGTGGATCCCCTATGGCAAACAGGCGGCAGAATCGCGGGTGAGCGATTGCTTTTATGAGCTGATATTGGAGCGGGCTGGTATCTTGAAATTCGTCAATTAAGATAAATTTATACTGCTGTTGAATGTTTTTTTGAAAAGAAGGGTTATTTTTTAAGAGCTGATAAAGATTCTGTAAAAGATCGTCGAAGTCGCGGAGGTTTTGTTCCTTTAAGATCTGATTGTAGTGTTTTACCAAAGGAGCGAGGATATTAGCTGGAGCAGGTTTTAGACTGCTTTTTGTTTTGGAAATAAACAGGGATAATTCCCTGAAAGAGATTTGTTTGGCGGCGGCGGCTGGGGTTTTGTTCTGATAAATAAGCTCATTTATCAGGGAACGGCGGGTTTTTTCGTCTATTATTTTTGGAGTTAATTTTTGGGATTGAGCCTGATGCTTTAGAATCTTCAGAGAAAGACCATGAAAAGTGCCGATAAAAGGCACTGGCTGTCCGGGCGGCAGATCATTTTTTATTCTTTGCTTTATTTCTCTTGAGGCTTTTTGGGTGAAAGTAAGCGCCAGGATGCTCTGGGCCGGAATTTTTTTAAAATTCAGGAGATAAATTATTTTCCCCACCAGGGTCTTTGTTTTGCCGGTGCCCGGGCCGGCGACAATAAGCACGGAACGGCGGGTTTCTTTTAGGGCGATTTTTTGCCTGGAATTCAGGGAGTGAAGAAAACTCATGACAAAAGTTAAAACAAGCTGGTCTGACCGGAAATTCTTTGAGCCTGCTCTTTGGGAGAAAAAACTTTAATGATTCCAAAAACGCCGTCATAGCCCGGCTCTATATAGACCCGGCCGCGGCGCAGACGATTGATGGCTATGGCTAAATTAGGAAATCCAGCCTGTTTAATGACTTTTGGTGAAATTGTTCTTAAGATACTGAATTCATCGCCAAGCGCGCTGTAAATTTCGTGATATTTTTGTAAAACTCCAGCGCCGATGGTTTTTGCGCCTTTTAATTCGGCCAGGATCTCGACTAAGGGAATAATATATTCCACGGTTTTGTGTTTTTTGGGTTTAGAGTTTTGGCTAAAGTCGGCTAGTTCATTGACCCGATAGTCAACACCTACTACTACGGGCCGGCCGCACTTGGGGCAGAGGCCTTTATATCTTCTGGTTTGCTCGGGGGTAAGACGGATGCCGCAGGAGCGGTGTCCGTCATAATGATATTTACCTTCCTGCGGGAAAAATTCGATAGTGCCTGTCATTTTTACGCTATTGGTTTTTAGGGCTTTTATAATTTCATGATAATTGAGCGGGCAATTTAAGAGATTGGCTTCACGGCCCAATTTTAGGGGGGAATGAGCGTCAGAATTGGAAACAAGCGTAATCTTTCTTAAGGCTTTAAGACGCCAGTTCATAAAGGGGTCAGAAGAAAGGCCGGTTTCCACGGCTGTAATATGAGGAGAAAGTTCTTCAAAAGCCTGTTCAATGGTGTTAAAGCCTGATTTCGAGCCAAAAAGAGAAAACCAGGGGGTCCAGATATGGGCCGGGATAAAAAAAGAGTCTGGATTGACTTTGAGCGTGATCTGAAGCAGTTTCTTACTGTCCAGGCCCAGGATTGGCCGTCCATCGGCGGTAAGATTACCGATTTTTTGTAATTCGGCGTTTATTTGGGAAACGGTTTTTAGATCAGGCGCTACAAGAATGTTGTGCATTTTTCTTACCTGATCGTGTTTTTTGTAGATATTGCTTATTTCGGCGGTAAGGATGAAGCGGGACTGATTGTTTTTTAGACAAGCGGGCAGGGTTTTGTCCTGCTTTCTGGCCAGGGTTTTTTTTAAGCGAAAAAGACCAGGTTCGGCCGGCTCAAGTTTTTTCTGGATTTCCCGAAACCACTGGGGGTGAGTAAAATCGCCAGTGCCGACCACCTGAATACCTTTTATTTTTGACCAGCGATAAATATTTTCTAAATCCATCTGCGGGCTGGTGCCTCGGGAATATTTAGAATGAAGATGAAGATCGAGAATAAAACACGGCATAATGAGATAGTTGAGAGATATGAAGATACGAGCTTTTATATATAGCCGGCAAGGCGGTTTATGAGGCAGGGTGGTTTAAATCTCGCGGCTGATTAAGGCTACTGGGTAAATTTGAAAGAATCAATAATTTTTTGAAAATTACCAGGCAGCGGACTCGAGGTTGATCGCAAGCCGGAAAACTCAAAATATATGACAAGATTTTCATCGCTTTTTAGATAAACTTGCTTTCTAATGGTGTTATTTTCACTTGAAGATCCGGCGGCGTCAT
>JAHKAQ010000108.1 GCA_018825765.1 Patescibacteria group bacterium | reverse complement strand
TTATTTTTCTTCAATATTTTCCCCGATAACAAAAATGTTGACCGGCTGTTTGTTTCTTCTGGATAAGCCGGATTTTATGATTCTTAAGTTGTTTTTTTGGATAAATTTTTCTAGTTGTTTTTTTTGCCAGCGGTAAAAATAACGGGTAAAGAGGATTTTATTGCCCTTTTTAAAGGGGATATAGCCGTTTTTTTTATTTTTGGGAAAGAATTTTTTAAATCGGGGCTGATAGAGATTCCAGACCGTAATAATTAAGCGGCCTTGGGGTTTTAGGAGACTTTTTATTTTTTTTAAGATCAGGCTTCTTCTTTGGCCTTTAGGGAAATGATGAAACACGGCAATAGAGGTTATGATGTCAAAATATTTTTGGGGCAGATTTTTTGGTTCTTGGGGGTTGTTGAAATTGATGAACTGGAATTTATATCCGGGATGGAGTTTTCGGGCTATTTTTACAAGCTGATGCGAGATATCAATGCCCAGATAATTTTTTTGGGGGTGTTTTAGAAGATCAATTAAACGGCCATTGCCGCAACCAAAATCCAACAGCTTGTCATTTTTTTTGATGTAGTTCTTAATAAAGGAGAGTTCAGGCCAGAAGGTGGACCTGGAATCAGAGAAGGCGCGGGCTCCCTGGTTGTAGCCTGATTTTATGGATTGATAAATATTTAGTTCGTTCATGCTTTCAGCTTACGAAAAATTTATCAGAGAGGCAATGAGACGGCGGATTTTTTCCCAGGCGGGCTTGAAAAAATTGAAGCGGCAGATCGCCCGGGAGTTTAAGATCGACACGCCCAGGACGGATAAAATACGGGATTTTTACCGGCGAATGATAAAGACCGGCAAAATGAAAGAGTGCCGGCGGCTTTTACAGGCCCTGGTTTTAAAACGAACCAGGACTTTATCCGGGGTGAGCGTGGTGGCAGTGCTTACTCGTGATTATCCCTGCGGGAGTGATTGTTTGTATTGTCCGGAGGAAAAACAGATGCCTAAGAGTTATCTTTCCAATGAGCCGGCGGTAATGCGGGCGATTCGGCTGGATTTTTCTCCTTATTGGCAGATGAATAAGCGTTTGGAGGTTTTGGAGTATAACGGACATGATGTTTCAAAAGTGGAACTTATCGTGATGGGCGGGACTTTTTCTCATTTGCCCAAAATTTATCAATACTGGTTTATTAAAGAGTGCTTTCGGGGAGCGAACGAATACACGGGATTGGATAATAAAGAGAAGTTCAAAAAGATTAAAGAGCCTTTCAGCAAGGGTAAGGATTTTGAAAAGTTGAATATTTTAAGGCGCGAGCTGGATAAAGAGAAAAGAAAGAATATAAAAGCTGGATGCCGGATCGTGGGATTGACGCTTGAGACCCGTCCGGACGCGGTGACTATCACTGAATTAAAAAGATTTAGAGAATTGGGATGCACGCGGGTGGAGATTGGCGCGCAGTCGATTTATGGTAAGGTGTTGAAAAAAAACCGGCGGGGTCATGGCCGGCAGGCGATTATTCGAGCTACGGCTTATTTAAAGGAGATGGGTTTTAAGATAAATTATCATATAATGCCCGGGCTTTTGGGTTCTAATTTAAAAATGGATGAGGCGATGTTTTTAGAGCTTTTTAGTTGCGCGGATTTTCGTCCGGATATGTTAAAGATTTATCCGTGCGTGGTGACTAAAGAGGCGGATTTGTATGATTTATGGAAACGAGGGAAATACGCGCCCTATACCAATAAACAGCTGGCCGGGCTTCTGGCGAGAATAAAGAGAAGGATTCCCCAATATGTTCGAATTGCCCGGCTTATTAGGGATATTCCCACGGTTTCTATTAAAGCCGGGCCAAATATTCCGAATTTGCGGGATGTTTTGAAAAGTAAGGGAGTGAAGTGCCGATGCATTCGCTGTCGGGAAGCGGGACGGTCTTTGGTTGTTTCTTGCGGCGGGAAAAAAGAGAAGATTTTTTTAGACAGGCTGGATTATCGGGCTTCGGGCGGAAAGGAGATTTTTTTGCAGTTTGTAAGCGGCAAAGAGAAGAGACTGCACGCTTTTTTGCGCCTAAGAATTCCGGCTTTTGTTTTAGCAAGGAAAGAGGCGCGCGGACGACGACGGGCTTTAGGTCTGGGCGCTAAAAAGGCGCCGGAAAAAGAACTGGCGGGATGCGGGATTATAAGGGAGGTTCATTCCTACGGACAGGTGGCGCCGGTGGGAAGAAAGATAAAAGGCACTTCCCAGCATCGGGGTTTTGGCAAGAGATTAATAAGGCGGGCGGAAAAAATAACCAGGGACGAATTTTTATTGAAAAAAATAGCGGTTATCGCGGCTTGCGGCACTAAGGATTATTATTTTGGGCTGGGATACAAAGAGGAGGGGAACTATATGACGAAGGAGTTATTTAATAAAGCTAAAATGTTTTAGGGCGGGAATAATATTTGGCCCCAGATTGTCCGGCAGGTTATCAAGGGGAAGCCAGTCCCATTTTTTGATTTCCGGGCCGGGTTTTATTTCACCTTTTCTTTTTTTTCTCCTTAACTCTCTATTTTGTAGCCTTGCTCTAATATTTTTATAATCTTTTTTTCCGATACGGACAAGGGGCTGTTGAATTCAAAGATGATGGCGTTGCCCCATTCAATTCCTTTTAAAAGATCTTTTAAAAGTTCGCGGTTAGAGTTTTGGATAAGCCCGCGGGTTAAGTGCTGTTTGGTTTGCCAAAGAAGCATTAAAGTGCCGGCTTTTGAGTAGCTGTTTCTTATTTTATCAAAAATGGAGCGTAATTTCTGGGTGGTGACGCGCGCGTCAGGGATCTCTTCGGGGTTTATGGAAATCCAGGCCAAGTTGATAGAGGACAGGTATTTGAGACGCGCCATAAGCTGGCCCCAAAGTTTAATGGTTTTAATGTTTTGGGTTTTGTAGAGACTGCGGGTTATTTTTTTATGATCAGCGCCGCTGTCAATAAGATTAGCCGCGGTGTTTAAGGTTTTAGGGGTGGTGCGGGGCGTTTGGAAGCTTTCAGTGGCTTCCAGGATTCCGGCGTAGAAACAGTCGGCGGCTGGTTGAGGCATGGGCGTTTGTTCCTCAAGAAAGACGTTAGCCACTATTTCTGAATTGCCCGAAGCTTTGACGTCCAGGATATTTACCTGGCCGTATTGTTCGTTGGAAATGTGATAGTCAATGTTTATTATGGGCAGATCAAAGAAAAGGTCGGCGTTTTTTTCGTAACAAGCGCCCACGTATTGAAGTTCAGCCGCGCCTAAAACGATCACTAAGTCATAGCAGTATTTTCCCGGAGCAAAAGAAAAGTCTTTGGGGCTGATGGAGCCGGTTTTGGGGGTAATAAAGATATTTAAGCGGTTTTGTTTTTCCTCCCAATGGATGTTTTTAATGGGATTTTGACTAGTGTCAAAAGAAAGAAGGAAGTTTCTTGAGTGCTCGATTTTATCTTTAATTGAGTCGTAACCGGTGAGAAAAGAAATTTGCGGATCTTGTTTTTTGTAGGAGACAATGTCGATTTTTTTGGTGTGATTTTTCAAGATATTGTAGAGTCCCAGGGCGGCGCAGGTAGTTTCTTTATTGGAAATATCAGGTAGAATAATAATTGGATATTGAGTTTTCTTGATTTGAGCCAGGAATTCTTCTTTATTGGTTTTCATTTTGTGTTTTAGGAGTATTTTTTTTAAAAAATTCTGTAAGCGTTAAGGTAGAATAACAGATAAATTTTTATAGTCAAATTTGGAAAAAAATATTGTAAAATCCGAGATTTTGATGAAAAAGGCCGGAGGGGAGTTTTCCAAGAAGCTTTCTGGTGGTGAGGTGGTTTGTTTGTTCGGGGAGTTGGGAAGCGGTAAGACGACTTTTGCCCAGGGCATGGCCCGGGGATTTGGGGTAAGGGGAAGATTGAACAGTCCCACTTTTAACATTTTAAAGGTTTATTATTTAAAAAAAGGAGCTAACGGGAAAATTAGAAGATTATACCATATAGATTGCTATCGGTTAAGCCGGGCTAGAGAATTAAGGGATTTGGGTTTTGAAGAATGGCTGGGCGACAAGCAGGGAGTAGTGGTTGTTGAATGGGCGGATAAGCTGGAAGAGATTTTGCCTAAACAAAGAATAGAGATTAGATTTAGAGTGGTGAACGAGAGGACAAGAGAGATAAGAATAAATTTTAAAGATGAAACAAAAAAATAAAACGATTATCATAATCGATGGAAACGCTTTGGTGCATCGGGCTTTTCACGCTTTACCAGACACGCTTAGAACGAAAAAAGGAGTGCTTACTAACGCGGTTTACGGTTTTATGCTGGTTTTTTTGAAAGTTCTGGACGAGTTTAAACCGGATTACGCGGCTGCCTGTTTCGACAGAAAGGAAAAGACTTTTCGCCACAAGGCTTTTGATGGATACAAAGCCAAGCGAAAAAGAGCGCCGGATGAGCTTTACGAGCAGATTCCACTGGTAAAGAAGATTCTTCGGGCTTTTAGCGTGCCTATTTTTTCCTTAAAGGGCGTGGAAGCGGACGACATAGTGGGAGCTATAGCCGGGAAAGTTGGGAAGAAAAAGGAAATGCAATCGATTATTGTGACCGGGGATTTAGACACGCTGCAGCTGGTGGACGAGAAAACGCGCGTGTTTGGTTTGCGGCGCGGTACTAAAGACACAGTGCTTTATGATAAAAAAGAAGTGATTAAAAAGACGGGGGTTTTACCCGAGCAGGTTGTTGATTTTAAGGCTTTGGCCGGTGATTCTTCGGATAATATTCCTGGAGTGGCTGGAGTGGGGCAGAAGACTGCGGCTGGTCTTTTGGAAAAATATGAAAACCTGGACGGAGTTTACGAAAATCTTGCTGAGATTTCCGGCGCTTTGAAAAAAAAGCTTGAAAAATCAAAAGACGACGCGTATTTAAGTCAGCGGCTGGCGCGGATTCAGGTTAAGATGAATCTTGATTTTGATTTGGAGCAAGCCAGGTTTGGCGATTATAATCAAGCCGAGGTAAAGTCGGTTCTGGAAGAGCTGGAGTTCTGGTCTTTGATTAAGCGTTTGGAAAAGAGCGGTGTTTTGGTCGCGGATAAAGCCGGGGACGGAAGCAAGATAAAAACCGGCGCGGCTGGCAAGGATTCGGGCCGGCTTGATTTTCAGGTGATAGAGGCAAAAGGGAAAGAAGATTTTGATAAGTGGCTGAGCGAGGCGTCGGGCCGGGGAGCCGTGGACGGGAAGGGGATTTTCATGGCGCTTTTCCCAAGACCTTTGGAGAAGATATGGGACAAAGGAGTTTTTGAATGCGGTTTGAAATATTTGGGGCTTGCCGGACCAAAAAGCGACAAAGTTCTTATTTTGGATTTAGAAAAAGGTCAAGATCAGCAGGAGGCCGGCGGATTTTTTAATTTGGCGGCCTACGCGATCGGGAAATTAAAAACGAAAAAGGTTATTTTTTTCGGCGGCAAGCAGGAGCTTGAGATTTTAAGACTGGCCGGGATTTCCGGGCTGGAGGATGGGGGCGTGAAGAGAGAAGACGCAAAGATTATGGCTTATCTGGTAAATGGCGGGAGAAGCGAGATAAGCCTAAATAAACTGGCGGCCGGTCAAAAACTTAAGCTTAAATACTGGGACAGAATGCTCGAGCTAAAAAAGGGACAAACCAGGCTTTTGCTTGACAGAAAAGAAGATCAGAAAGAGGAGGAGATATACAAGAGATATTTGGCTGAGCGCGTAAGCGCGGTAAAGAAAATTTATATGGATTTGCGTCAGGGCCTGGAATATATTGTTGGTTATCAGAACAAAATGGGAATTTTTCCCAAGCCGGCCGGGAAAAGCGACGGGAAATATGATTTGGGTTTTGTGTATCGGGAGATTGAACTTCCTTTGGTAAGTGTTTTAGTTGATATGGAAATGGAGGGAGTGAAGATTGATAAAAAAGAGCTTGAAATTTTAGCCATTCAATATCGGCGGCAGGTTGATAAAATAAGGGCAAAGGTGATGAAAATCGCGGGCAGGAAATTTAACCTGGATTCGAGCCAGCAGCTTTCGCGCGTTTTTTACGAAAAGCTGGGGCTTTCTACTGAAGGGATAAAGAAAGGCAAGAGCGGCTTTTATTCTACTTCGGCCGAAGCGCTTGAAGTTTTGGCGCCAATGTCTGAGGCGGTTGGCTTTGTTTTGAAATACCGGGAGTTGACCAAGCTTATGAATACCTATATTGAACCTTTAGGAAAATTGATAAATAAAGAGACCGGAAGATTGCACACCCAGTTTAATCAGGAAATAACCAGCACGGGCCGGCTTTCGTCCAGTAATCCGAATTTGCAGAATATTCCGATTCGAACTGAAGAGGGCCAGCGAATAAGAGGTGCTTTTGTGGCCCGATCCGGGTTTGAGCTTGTTTCGGCGGATTATTCCCAGATAGAGCTAAGGGTGGCGGCTCATTATTCCGGGGATAAGACCATGCTTAGGGTTTTTAGAAGGGGAGAAGACATCCACACCGAGACCGCGGCTAGGATTCATGGCCTGGATGACAAAGAAGTAACAGGGGAAATCCGGCGGACGGCTAAGGCATTGAATTTCGGCCTGATTTACGGCATGGGCGCTTTTGGTTTCGCGCGTTCGGCCGGGATTTCAGTAGGGCAGGCGCGTGATTTTATCGCGAAATATAAAGAAAAGTTTCCCCGGATGTTCGAATACGTAGAAGAGGCGCGGCAGACGGCTAAAGAGAAAGGATATGTTGAAACTATGTTCGGCCGGCGGCGCTACGTGCCTGAAATTAAAGCGCGCAACTGGCGGCAAAGAGCGAGCGGCGAGCGCATGGCGATCAACATGCCGCTTCAGGGCACGGCCGCGGATATTATGAAGCTGGCCATGGCGCGGGTCAGGGAGTTTATTATAAAGAATAAATTCGAGGATCAGGTAAAAATGATTCTTTCGGTGCATGATGAAATTTTATTTGAGATAAAAAAAGGCCGGGTGAAAAAAATCTCCGGCCAGTTAAAGCAGGTGATGGAGAGCGCGGCATCCCTTTCGGTGCCGCTGGTGGTGGACTTAAAGCGGGGGAGGAATTGGGGGAAGATGAGGTAGGTAGGTAAAATTAAAAAGCGCGTTTTTGGTTTATAAGCCAAAAATAGCCTAAAAAAAGCTAAATTTAGCTAAAAAAGAGGTTTTTTACTTGATATTTGGTGGGCCGGGAGGGATTCGAACCCCCGAAGGCGTGAGCCGCCAGATTTACAGTCTGGAGCATTTGACCGCTCTGCAACCGACCCGATCTTACATAAAGCGCTAGATTGTCATGAGCTAGCGTGAGTAATTATAACTAAAAAATAACCAGCCAGTCAAAATTGATTCGGCTTTAATTATCAACAGAAGATTCTATCAAGAAACAGCCAATATCGCCCACGTTGGCGTTAGTTGGACCTTTGATGGAAACTATGCCGTGGATTTGAGTCAGGAGATTGAAACTGTCGTGGTTTTTCAGGTATTGATTTAGTTTGAGTTTTTTTTGGGTTATTTCTTTGATTGAGCGCTGGTTAATGATGCCTCCGGAAGCCTGGCTGATGTAGTCTATGCCGTCGGTGCCGCAGGAGATGAAACTCCAATTGTTTTTTTTAGGCCAGGCGCTGGCGGTTTTTGAGATAAGTTTAAGAATTTGGAGAGTGAGTTCCTGATTGCGGCCGCCGCGGCCTTTTTTTTGGCCCACGTTGACCGTGGTTTCGCCTCCGTAAATAAAGGCAAGCGGACGGCTGGGTCGGTTATTTTTCAGTTCGGCGGTTATTTTTTTAAAGATAAGCCGGGCGGCTTTTGATACTTCATTTTCCAGGGAGTGAAAAATAATTCGCGCTTTAAAGCCGAGTTTTTGGGCTTTTTGTCGCATGGCTTCGAGTGATTTTTGGTTTACGCCGATTATGAAATTATGGGTTCGGGGCACGAGTTTTTTGGGAGTTTCCGGGTTGACTCCTTTAATACCGTCTTGAATGTATTTTTTGACTGTTTTTGGAATCTTGTTCCACAGATGGTATTTTTTAAGGATGTTTTTAGCCTGCGCGAAAGTGGTGGAGTCAAAATAGGTAGGGCCGGAGGCGATAACGTCCAGATTGTGGCCGATAACGTCGGAGATAATGAGAGAAATCAGGGTTGATTTTTCAAAGTGTCTGGCCAAAAAGCCTCCTTTCACTTGGGAAAGGTGTTTTCTCACGCAGTTTACTTCATGGATTGTGGCTTTGCTTTTCAGGAGCAGGCGGGTTGTTTCTTGTTTTTGTTTAAGGGAAACGCCTAAAGCCGGCAGACAGAAAAGCGCGGATCCTCCGCCGGAAATGAGGCAGATTACAAGATCAGCTGATCCAAGATTGTGTTTTCGTTTCAAGGCCAGAATTTTTTTAGTAGCCAGGACGTTCCGGGAGCTGGGAAAAGGATGAGTGCCTTTTAGAAATTTTATTTTTTTTAACCGGCGCTGGTTGCTGGTGCCAATGATTAAGCCGGCGGTTATTTTAGGGCCCAGTTTTTTTTCCAGCTGAAAAGCCATTTCCGCGGCTGATTTGCCCATGCCAATTACGAACAGGCGTTTTTTTCGGGTGGAAAAAATGTTAGCGCCAAGGGATAATTCTTCAGGAGTTATTCTTAGGTTTTCGCGAATAAGAATTTCCGGAGACACGGCTTTGATGCCGCTTTTTATAATTTCAAGATTAAAAGAGTCGAGTCGGGTCTTATTTTTTGGTAATGAAAAAAATACGGGCATGGATTACGCTTTGAATTATTTGAGTATAGAGTAGCGTTTGCGATAGGATTAGACAAGTAAATTTTAAGTTTTACCGGCTGGATTTTTGGCTAGAATTTCCACCACTGAATGTCATAGGGCTCCAGAGTGATGTTTATGAAAGATTTTTTCCCGGTGAGCAGGTTTTTTTGGGTTATTATGTCGGTTAGTTGAGTGGCTTTTGGCGCGTGTTTTTTCAGGTTGAATTTAAAGGTTTGTTCGGCGTTAGTTACGTTAATAAGAGCCAGGATATTGGTTTTTCTGTCAATTGAGATTCTGATTAGTGAAAAAATGTTTTTGTTATCTGGCAAAATTACTTGTTTGCCGCCGGGATGAAAAGCCGGTTCCTGGCTTCTTATTTCCAACAGATTGAGAAGCGCCTGGGACACTGTTCTAAATCTGGACCAGCCTTTACTGTCAAAGGTGTCGTGAACTGATTGTTCGTCCAGGTTTCGCCGGTTGATGTTGCGGTTGATCCTGGTTTTTAGGGCGTAGGCTTTGTCATTGCCCGCGCTTAAAAGGCCCAGGATATATATATGAGGGATGCCGCGAAGACTTAAAGCCACGGCTCGCGAAGCGAGGTAGCGTTTGACTTTGGTTTGGGTGGAATCGGTATTTTTGGGGTTGATGGCGCTAAACCAGGTAATGTTTAGCTCATAGGGGGTTTTTTTGCCGTTATTGGCGCGGTAGCCGATGAGTCCGCCGTGTTTTTTGGTGGTTTTTACCAGGGAATTTATTTCTTTTTTGGACAGGATATTTTGGGCCGGGAGCAGGCCAATGCCGTCATGGGAATCAAGGAAATTAAGATAAGCGGTGATAGGCGATGGCTTGTGGAGGGTTTTGGCCCACTGGGAAAGCTTGGCGCTATCCTGGGTTAGAAAAGTGTGCAAAGTAAGGGGAGGCAGGGTGAAATTGTAAACGGCCTGGGCCTCGTTGTAGCCGTCGCCAAAGTAGGTGATATTGTCTTTATGAGGCACGTTTGTTTCGGTGATAATAGCGGTGTCGGGTTTTACCAGATTGAGAATAAGGCGGAAGAGCTTAACGATAGCGTGAGCCTGGGGGCGGTGGGCGCAGTTGGTTCCGAGCTGTTTCCAGGCGTAGGTGACCGCGTCCAGGCGGATAAAGTCCACGCTTTGTTCTAAGTAAAACAAAAGAACTTTTATTACTTCTAGAAGTACTTGAGGGTCACTGTAATTAAGGTCGGCCTGGTCGGCGCTAAAGGTGGTCCAGACATAAATCACCTGATTATTTTTTGTCTTAAATTCGGTTAGAAGTTTGTTGGTGCGGGGTCTTAGGATTTTGTCGAATTGAGGTTTGGGAATGGCGTCTTTTTTTTGAAAATGGATAAAAAAGTTTTCGTATCCAGGTTCCTGCTTTAAGAATTTTTGAAACCATTCGCCTTTAACCGAAGCGTGATTAAGCACGAGATCAAACATCAAATTGAAATTTTTGCCAAGCTGGGAAACATCCTGCCAGGTGCCTATTTTGGGATCAACCTGGGTATAATTTTTTACGGAAAATCCACGATCCGAGGAATAGGGATAAAAGGGCAGGATGTGCACGGTATTCATCTTTCCTTTGAGATATTTTTTGGCGAATTTACTGAAAGCTTTGAGGTGGTGGCCGGGTTTTCTTCGGATGGTGTCGCCGTAGGTTATGACGATGGAGGTTTTTTCAGTAAGGCGTTCAAGGGCCCGGTATTTGAGGTTTTTTGAAACGTCGACCTTGTTTCTGCTGATGTATTTTTTTATTTGGTCGAATAACGGCTGGTTAAATTTTTTGGCCAGAGCCGGTCCGTAAATGTTTTTTAGTTCAGTTTTTATCTTATCCCGATGTATTTTTGGAATCATATAAATATAGTATGATTATGTATGATATAGAAAGGAAAAAAATATGGCAATGGACATATCATAAAGCTAAATGAAATAATTGTAAACAGTTTTTAATTCTGTTAAAATCAAAAATAAATCTTTAATTAAAACAAATGCTAGGCGGAGTAAATAATTTTCAAGCAAGGAGATCAGTTAAACCCCGAGTTCACGCCGGGGCGGATGATTATTTTCAGAGAAGACCTGAAACGCCGGCTCGTTCTCTTAGAAATCCGGGGATAAATAAAAGGCAATATTCAACGCGGCAATTGCACGGCTCAAGCTGGATGGTTTATTTGTACTGGTTTTTGGGAGGATTGGCGGCGATCGCGGTAATATTTTTTATCGGAAGGTTTTTGCGCACCTCGGGCGTGTCGGCTAAATTGGTTTTCCAGGAGGGGGGCGTAATGGTTAAGCGGGGTCCGAATGGAGATTGGAAAAACATGAATACAGACGCGAAACTGCGAAAATTGGACGAGATAAAAACAGAAGGCGGCGGGCGGGCGATTATCAGTTTTGACGACGGTTCAATTATCAGGCTGGGCGAGTTTTCCCGAATTATTCTTTCCGGAGATAAAAATAAGATAACGGTTATTCAAACCGACGGCACTTCTTACCATCGCGTGATAAAAAGCGAAAAACACGAGTATGAGGTTGATTTTTCAGGCATTGAGGGAGTGCCCGAGACTAAAATTTTATCCATGGGCACGGCTTTCTGGGTAAACAAAAAGGGAACCGAGTTAATGGTCGGCGTTTTGGAGAATAAGGTAAAATACACGCGCGACGGAGATGAGCTTGAAGTGGAGGAAGGCCAGAAACTGACTATCGCTGAAGGAGTAAAAGAGAAGCAGGAGATAGAAGCTGGAGACTTAAAAGATGATTTTATCGCCTGGAACTTGGAGCAGGATGAAAAAAAAGAATTAGCTATCAGTTCTTTCGTGAGATTAAAATTAAGCCAGGAGGAAGAAGCCAGGGAACAGGAGCCGCAAGAGGAGGAAGCGCCCCAGGAGCAGGATCAAAACCAAAGTCAGGAGATCGCGCTTACAGGCACGGCTTCTGATAAAGGGGTGACGCTTAATTGGGAGTTAAAAGGAGGGCTGGAAGCTCCGGATGGTTTTAAAATCGTCAAAGGGTCAAATGAAAATCCTGAATATCCAGGAAGCTATTATCGGTCAGTGCGTTCAGACAGCACCCGGACTTATATATGGGACGTTACTGACGGTCAGAAACATAATTTTAGAGTTTGTGTTTATGACGGATCTTCGGGCTGTAAGCTTTATTCTAATAATTTAGAGGTAGAGGCTAATAAAGTTGAGAGCAGTGAAAGTCGTGATAATTGTAAGAATTCCGGAGGAGAATGGGATGCTGGGGCTGAGAAGTGCAGTTGTCCTTCGGAAAAGGAGCTGAAGGAGGGGAAATGTGTTTCGACGGCTCAAGCGAAAAAAGATTGCGAGGATTCGGGCGGGACCTGGAGTCCGGATAGCAGCAAATGTTCCTGTCCGGAGGGTGAGAGTTTGGATGACGGGCGATGCACTAAAGATGATTACGCTACTTCGGTCAGCTTGAGCGGCTCCAACAAAGATAAAAAGACGGCTAATTTAAGCTGGACAATTAGCGGCGGTAAGGCGACTAAGGGCTATAAGATAGTGAGAAGCAAAAGCAGCAAAAATCCGAGTTATCCGGGCGATGATACTAAATCAATTTCGAACGGAGATACGAAAAGTTATAAATGGGACGGATTAACAAAAGGCGAGACTTATTATTTCAGGGTTTGCGTGTGGGATGGCTCAAAATGCGTGACTTACAGCAACAGCGACAGGGTGATCGTGGAAAAATAATAAACTTTTGCGCTTGGGGAAATAACATTGGGTAACTGGCTGGACAGCCGGTTTGTTTAGTTGTAAATTTTAAAAGCCTGTTTGATAATGGGCCTGGAAGCCAGGGTAGCTCAGTTGGTTAGAGCGCGGGATTCATAAGCCCGAGGTCGTGGGTTCGATCCCCACCCCTGGTACATAAATAATAACCCCTTTAAAGGGGTTATTATTTATGTGGGGGTAATTGGATCGAAAGGGAAAGGGCCGGAAAACCGTCCGGTTTTCCGTGGGAAGAAGGTAGACCGGCGAAGCCGGTCGTTGGAAACCGTGGGTTTCAAAAGCGCAGGCTGCCGCAGCGGAGCAAAGGCAGACAAGCAGTGAGATTCCCCACCCCTGGTACAAGAATCAAATTTTCGGGAATTTTCCCCCGACTGATAGAAAAAGACTCTCGATTTTTTGAGAGTCTTTTATATTTTTAGGGAAAGCAAGCAGCCGCTTGATACGCAGCGTCAAGCGATTGCTTGAGAGTTTCTCCGGTAGCCGTGATCCCAATGAAATGGTCTTTGTATCGAAAGATCATAACATTTGGGATTTTTTCGGCTTCCTGGATGCTGCCTAAAGCTAGCGCTTTCGGGGAAGCTCCAAGGAAAATACAGACGGCGAAGCCCGGATGCCATTGGATTGGCGGAAATTCGGCGATTTTCCCCCCAAGGCAAGCCTCAAGAACGTCCAGCAGGTCGGTTTTCATGAGACGCATGTAGGTTTGAGTCTCAAGATCGCCAAAGCTGGCCTCAAATTCAAGGACATTTAATCCTTGAAGCTTTGTTATTTTCAATCTTGGGCAAAGACAGCCCGTGAAGGGTCTTTGCTCTTGTTTAAGGGTGGAGAGAAGGGGGGTGATCACCTTGTTTTTTGTCTGTTGAATGGTTTTTTTTGCGATCCAGGGCAATGGAAAAATCACTCCCTGATTGTGAAGGCTTTGAGTGACGGGAAAGAGGATAAAATTATTCCCATCGCATAAAGCGTGAGTGGAAATCTCCGTCCCATCCAGCGCCTTTTCGACAATAATTTCATTGCTAGCGGATCCGTGGATCTGCTTGAGGATTTTTTCGGCTTCCTCCGCCGTCACGCATTTTTTTTTGAATATCACACCGTTCGTTTTTATGACGACCGGCATGCCGCCTTGATGGACGTATTCCAGCGCCTTCTCGATTTTTCTAAATATTTGGAAAGGCGCGGTTGGAATATTATTTTTATCCATAAGCCTTTTGGCGAAGGCTTTGGATGTTTCGATTTTGGCCGCGGACCGGGTGGGGCCAAAAATTCGCAGGCCATAAGATCGGAAAACGTCCACCACTCCATAGGCAAGCGGATCGTTTTGACCGATAATCGTAAGATCCACTGAGCCTTCTTTGGCGAAGCGGACCAATTCTTCAATGTTCCACCAAATTGGAACATTGTCAGCGATTTCTGAAGTCCCTTCGTTTCCAGGAGCGACATAGAGCCTGTTTACGCGAGGCGATTGGGCAAGTTTCCAGGCGAGCGCGTGCTCTCTGCCGCCGCTTCCAACAACTAAGACATTGTAATTATTAGCCATGATTTTCCCTCCTTGTTTTTTAAAGTGCTCTATTAAGGACCTTATGCAAATAAGTTTAATCGCATTCAATATTCGGACTCCACCAATTTTCCGTGTAGCCTAAAGAGCCGGCCAGGATGTTTATCAAAAGCCAGGCCAAAAGGCAAAGGGCGAAACCCAGGGCGGCGTATTTAATGGCATTTTTGGCGGCGGTCATCATGGATTCATTGCCGGCCGAAGTAATGTAGAGCACGCCGGCTACTCCGGCGAATAAGATGGCGAAACCCAGAGAGATTTTAAGAAAAAAACTAAAGATATTGCTTGCCATAACCAGGATGTGACAGAGCTCGCAAGGGGTGTCAGTTCCCGGTCCGCAGGGAACTAATTGATTGTACTTGTTGGGTGCTTCAGGTTGTTCACCCAGACTGTTTTTGGCCCAGGCCAGGCCGGCTATGATAGTAATAAGCCGGGGGTGGATTTTGCTTATTGTTTTTTTCATTTTATTTTTATATGCTAATTGTTATGATTACAGGGAGGGGATATAGCTCAGTTGGCTAGAGCGCTTCCATGGCATGGAAGAGGCCGAGGGTTCAAGTCCCTCTATCTCCACAACGCTTAATTTATTTTATCTCATTTTTTCCAGCCGGGCTATTCTTTCCCGGGTCGGGGGATGGGTGGAAAACAGTTTTTGAATTACGCCAATTATTTGTCCGTTGGCCAGCGGATTGATGATATAGAGATTTTCAAAGGCCGGGTTTATTCTCGCGGCCGGGATTTGTTTGGAGATATTTTCCAGTTTTTCCAGGGCTGAGGCCAGTCCTAAAGAGTCTTGGGCGAGTTTGGCTCCGGTTTCGTCGGCTTTGAATTCGCGCGAGCGGGAGATAGCAAGCTGAATGATAAGGGCGGCGACAGGAGCTAAAATTATCATTACTAATTCGGCCAGAGGATTTCGGCCGCTGTCATCGTCGGAGCTGGAGAAGAAATTGCCGAAGCGGATAAGGTGAGTGAGGCTGGTGATGATTGAGGCTAAGACGGCCGCGGCGGTAGCGATTAAAATATCCCGGTTTTTAATATGGCTTATTTCGTGCGCCAGCACGCCTTTTAATTCTTTTTTATTCAGATGCTCTAAAAGTCCCCGGGTGACTGCTATAGCTGAATGGCCTGGATTACGGCCAGTGGCAAAAGCGTTAGGTCGGGGATTGGGGCTGATAAAAAGCCGGGGCATGGGCAGTTTGGCGCGTTTAGCAAGAAGAGAAACAAGCTGGTGAATTTCAGGGAGGTCGGATTTTTTCAGGGGTTTTGCCCTGGCTGAAAAGAGGGCGATTTTATCTGAAAAGAAATAGACAAAAAGATTGACGAAGATTCCTATAATAATCATAAAGAAAAAAGAGTTTGGACCGGCGATAAAGCGACCGACTGAAATAAGAAGAGCGGTTAATGTTCCAAAAAGCAGGATGGTTTTTAGGGTATTGTTCATTTTTTTTTAGTTAATTATATGAATTTTAGCATTTTTTTAGGAAAAGGGAATTTTCTTGTCAAAGCTTATTTATTGGCAGGGTTTTTTAAGAACATTTTGTAAGTATGGTATATTACAAGTATGAAAAGCAAGCAGTTAAAAAATAAGAAAACAGAATTTATTCACCTGCACGTTCATTCGCATTATTCTTTGCTGGATGGTTTAGGGAAAATCGAGGATTTACTGGAAAGAACCAGGGAGCTTGGCATGGATAGCCTGGCGTTAACTGATCATGGCGTAATGTATGGAGCGATTGAGTTTTTTACTAAAGCTAAAGATTTGGGAGTAAAGCCGATTATTGGCTGTGAGGTTTATCTGGCCAGCGGCGGTATGGAGAATAAACAACCAAAGGTGGATGAAAAGCGTTATCACCTGGTGCTAATTTCTAAAAATAAGCAGGGTTATGAGAATTTATTAAAATTGGTCACAGAATCTCATTTGCGCGGGTTTTATTACAAGCCGCGGATTGACAAGGAATTTTTAAGCCGTTACAGCAAAGGGCTTGTGGCGACAAGCGCTTGCATGGCCGGGGAGATACCGCAGGCGCTGCTTTCAGGGGATATGGAAAAAGCAGAAAAGGTCTTGAGTGAATATCAGGATATTTTTGGAAAAGATGATTTTTATCTGGAGCTGGAACATCATGAGAAATCACCGGATCAGCAGAAGATAAATCAGGGGCTGGTGGAGCTGGGAAAAAAAACCCGGACTAAAATGGTGGCTACTTGCGACGTGCATTACGTGATGCCTGAAGATAAAGAAGTGCAGGATGTTTTGCTTTGTATTCAGCAAAACAAAAAAGTAGAGGATAAAAATCGCCTGAACATGACTGATTTTGATCTTTATTTAAAGTCGCCGGAAGAGATGAGGAAAAAATTTTCTGATATTCCCCAGGCTTTATCAAACACGGTGGAAGTGGCCCGCAAATGCGATTTTTATCCTGCCATGGGGCAGACAATTCTGCCTCATTTTGAAATTCCAGGCGATAAGAATGAGAATGAATATTTAAGGAAAAAGTGTTTTTGGGGAATAAAGGAGCGTTACGGACAAGCGGGTTATAAGGGTGAGGTAAAAAAGCGGCTGGATTTTGAGCTTAAAGTGATAAAAAAGATGGGCTATGCTTCTTATTTTTTGATCGTGGCTGATTTCGTGAATTGGGCCAAGAATAATAAGATTGTAGTTGGCCCGGGAAGAGGTTCGGCGGCTGGAAGCATTGTGTCTTATCTTTTAAAAATAACCAACGTTGATCCGATTAAATATGAATTGCTGTTTGAACGTTTTTTGAATCCGGAAAGAATAAGCATGCCGGATATT
>JAHKAQ010000107.1 GCA_018825765.1 Patescibacteria group bacterium | reverse complement strand
CCTTACTTTTTAAAAGAAATTCCGCCAGCCTGAAATCGAATAAATCATCAATATCAACCGATTCCTCCTCTTTCATTAAATAAAAAATACTTTTTCCTTTAGCGTAAAAACTGCCCTGTTCTTTAAATTTATCAGTCCAGACAAGATAAATAGCTCCCTGTGGAATATATAAAACAGGCAAATCCTGTCTTCTTTTTGAACTGTATTTAGAAGCAATAAAATCAAGCAAATAGCCTTTTTTATTTGTCTTTTTCATCCAAAAAGGATTTTCTCCCGCCTCTTTTACCGTGATCAATGAATCAGCTTGTTTCGCCGTGATAAATTTTTCCAGCGCCTCATCAATGTGTCTGTTATTTCTTAAGGGAGATGTAGGCTGCAACAGCGCTAAAATGTCATATTGTTTTTTTTCTTTACGGCCCAGCCAGGAAAGAGCGTGCGAAACCACATCGTCAGCCGAAGAACTATCCCGGGCAAGCGCCTTGGGCCGCGAAAAAGGAACCTCGGCCCTGAATTTTTGAGCTGTTTTTTTAATTTTTAGACAATCCGTGGATACGATAATTCGATCAATATATTTTGATTTTTGAGCCGCTCGAATTGTCCAGGCGATCAAAGGTATGCCCAGAAGAGGCTTTATATTTTTGCCCGGGATTCCTTTTGAACCGCCGCGGGCCGGTATTAACGCCAAAACGCTTTTATTCTTTATCATGATAGTAGTTTTATTGTCTCCTGGTAGTTTTGCCATTCACCGGCGTCCAGCCATAATTTGTCGCTAATCGGGAAAACCCCGATCCTTTTTCTTTCCTTGTCCAATTTTTTAATCAGATCCGTAATATTAAAAAATTTATCCCTGGGAATATGTTTTATCGCCTCGGTCTTTAAAATGTAAAATCCGGTGTTAACCAAAAAATCAAATTCCGGCTTTTCCTTTATCCGGGAAAAAGATCCGTCTTTCGTCAGCTCGCACACCCCATACGGTATCTGGTGGTATTTCAATGAAGCGACGAGCGTGACATCGTAGCGGCCCTTTTTATGAAAATCCAGGATCTCGGCGTAATCGGCGTCGATAATCGTGTCGCAGTTGCAAACAAAGACATGAGCGCCCAGCTTTTCTTTTTTAAGCTGAACCAATGACCCCACCGTGCCCAATGGCTTTTTTTCTGCCAGGTAATGAACCTGGTAACGGGGCTTTATTTCTTCAAAATACGACTTAATAATGCCGGCCTTATAATTTATCGAAAGATAAAAAACATTTATTCCGTGTTTTCTGAATTTTTCTATGACGAATTCTATCAAAGTTCGGTTGCCGATGGGAATGAGCGGTTTGGGCAAGATTCTGGTAAAAGGATCCAGCCGCGTCCCTTTGCCGCCGGCCATTATCACAACCGGTATTTTTATCGGCTTGATAAAGCGGGGGATTTTCTTTAAAGAAAAAATATGGTCCCAAAAACACAAATCAAGGATATTCCCTTCTTTGTCGGTTACGGGGATGCAGCTTATCCTTTTTCCTAGCATTATTCCCTTTATTTTTTTCTGGCTGAAATTCCGAGTCACGGTTATCGGCTTTTTATTGAAAATCTTATTGATGGTTGTTTTTATGGTGCCGCCGGAAAGAATCCATCGCCTGATATTTCCGTCGCTTAAAGACCCGATCAATTTATCGCTTTTATCGATTATGAATAAAATTTTCTCTCCAGTTTGATCCAGCCGGCGCATAGCCTGTTTAATCGCTGTGTTTTCCCGTATTAAAAATTTTTTTAATTCTTTTTTTAGCTTCATTGGTTGATTTTAAAAGCTAAGTCGTAAAATTTTTTCTTTAAAATTTCTTGGTTTAAGTCAATCTGTTTCAATTTTTCCTTGATAAGAAAGCTGGCGCGCCCGGACGAACCGCCCAAATATGGATTTTTAATGTTTTTAATTTTTTTTCTGAAACCTGGGCTGAGCGCCTTTTTTATTCCTTTCTTGATGTCCTGGCTTGAGATTTTCGCGTCTATTATATTTTCGGCCCGCGCTCTTCCCTGTTGGCGGTCCCCAATATTAACCGAAGGCAGGTAAAACGACGGAGCTTCAATGATTCCGCTTGAAGAATTGCCGATTATCAAATCAAAATTCTTTAAACAGCTCAAGTAATTCAAAGTTCCCAGATTCGCGAAAAGGCGATAATCTTTGGAATTTTTTTCGCAAAATTTTGCGATTTCCCGGTTAATCGCTCGTCCGCCATGATCAGCGTTAGCCTTGGAAAAAACCGCTCTTACCCTGCTTTCTTTTAAGGCTTTTAAAATTATCTTCACGCCAGAACTGGCGTTTTTTAGATTCTCGAGCGTCGCCGGATGATAAGTTACCAGAGCCATCGGACCGGTTAAGTCAAAATTTAACGCCCGGGCCAAATCCTTCTTGTTCAGTAATTTAATCTTATAAAGATTGTCTAAGCCGGGCGCTCCGTAATTAAAAACATTTTTTGGATTTTCGCCGAGCTGGATAATCCGTTTCCGGTAAATTTCCGCGGCCGGAAAATGAAAAGTTGCCAATTTCGTTATTGAATGACGGAAGGCGTCATCCAGCGCTCCCTGGCTAAGCTCTCCTCCGTGCAAATGAGCTATTGGGATCTTTAGAACATAAGCGGCCGCGGCCGCGGAAAAAGTCTCATAGCGGTCGCCCAAAAGCACGATAATCGCTGGTTTTAGTTTCCTGAAGGCGGAAGAAAAGTAAACCAAAGCCTCGCTCATAGCCTGAATGGTTCCTGTGTTTTTATCTGAATCCAGGGAAAGTTTGATTTTTTGGTCTATAAATTCTTCTCTTGTTTCTGGAAATATCATAGGTTTTTTTTCACCTATTCCCTCTTCCACTCCTGGTAATCCTACTAATCCCAAATCTCTCATTAAATTAATTTCAGCAGTTGATAATTCTCCACCTGTAATCATATTCATTATATCTTCTATCGAAAATCTTGG
>JAHKAQ010000106.1 GCA_018825765.1 Patescibacteria group bacterium | reverse complement strand
TTATTCATCTTTTTTTCTTAATTTTTATTTATATATATAAAAGTTATACTCGCACGGGATGAGGGAATTGAACCCCCAATTCCGGTTTTGGAGACCGGGGTTATACCGTTTAACTAATCCCGCAGTATCTCTATATTACCATAAAATCTTACTTCACCAAGACCCAATATGCCTCAACTCCGCTTGTTTTTCCCCTGCCTTAAAATTCTTGCCATATTCCTGGCTATCTTCCTGCCCAGTAGACCCAGATAATAAATATCAGTCTGTTTATAACCCTTAGGATCCTTTTTATTTCCCAAAATCACCAGACCTATTAAATTATTCCTGTAAACCGCGGGAATAATGATGCTTGCCTCATACTGATACATTTCAGATGTCAGCGCCTTATCGTCTGAGCTTAATTCATCCCTTATAAGCATCATCTTATCCCTTTGAATTCTTTTAAAAACCCCGCTTTGATGAACCGGGATTTCTTCAAAAATCTCTTTAAAATTATAAGCGCCGCGGCTTTCGCCTCTTTTTGCTCTCTTTTCTTGTCTTTGAATTAAAAGCACCGAAACATCTCCGCTCTTTACCGACCTCCTTAATTCTTCAGCCAAAATCCGGTAAAATTTATTCAAACTCCAAACATTTTTCGTTTTTGAAGTAAAATCCTTGAGCATCCTGCCTGGATTAAAATCACTAAAAAAAAGCACGTCGCCTGAATGCTTTATCTTGCTTAATACCGGATGAAAAATAATAAGATAAAGCACCACGGACAAAAAATCCACTGCCAGGGCCCTAAGGCCTAAAATATTCCCCCACGCCCTTCTGTTTACAAGAAAAATAATTACAAAAAACACGGCCGACAAAAATACCGCCGCTAAAAATATATAAATCGCCTTTAAAATATAACGAGAAGCCATTCTAATTCCCATCAAGCGATAGCGCAGAATCGCGAACATCGAAAAACCAACAAACACCAGCGCGAAAAACGAATCAAGCATCCTATATTTATGTATGTTAAAGACAAACGGCAAAACCAGTGAAAATAATAGAGCCCCGATAGCGTAAAAACAAATCCCGGTCATTAAGTATCTAACCCGCAGCCTTTCTATGCCTGATAAGTTAGCCTGCATCCTGAACAATTTTATTATGGCGAAAAAAACAGCCAGAGTAATATAGGCAACGTAGGGGGAAAATAAAAAACCCAGCTCGCTTCTATACCCGTAAGCCTCCAGCTTTTGAACATCCTCCACGATATGATCGCTAAAAAACGCGACTGAAAAAAACGTCAATCCCGTAACAACCAAAAGTGCCTGTTCTAATCCGGTCAATCTTCTTTTCTTTTCTAACTCAAAAATCCACATAATCCCAAGCACCGGCATAAGCGCGCTTAAAGCAAAAGATCCCCTCAAAAACCAAATCTCAAAAAAAAGTCGAAAGAAAAAATCAAGAAAACCTACCGCGGACAAAGTAAGACAAAATAAAGCGAAAAAAATATTTAGCCTTTTTGTTTTCCCGGCGCTCCAGGAAATTATTCCTAAAATCAAATTAGATATAGCTGATATAAAGATAATCCATTCCATTTTACCAATATTATTTGTCACAAAATCTGTTACTGTTATCATATCATATGATTATATAAATAAAATACGCTTATCCATGAGCCTGTCTTTAATTTCCCAGCAAAAAAAGCTTCCTTCCTGTCCCGGCGTTTACCTCTTTCTGGACAAAGCCGGCCGGGTAATTTACATAGGCAAAGCCGCCGTCTTGAAAACCCGCGTAGCCTCTTACTTGAGACCCAATACCGACAGAAAAACCAGCCAGCTGGTTGAACGCGCCCGAAAAATAAAGCGCCTTAAAACCGGCACCGCGCTCGAGGCCCTATTTCTCGAAGCGAAACTCATTAAAAAACACCAGCCCCAATACAACATCAAACAAAAAGACGACAAAACCAGCGCCTATCTTATTATTACCCGGGAAAAATTTCCCCGCCTGGAAATCACCCGCCCCACGGCTCTGCATCGTTTTAAAATAAAAAAAAGCTACGGGCCGTTCGCGTCTAAAAAAGAAATCGAGCAGGCGCTTAAAATCCTTCGCCGCGTCTTTCCCTATCACAGCCTTGGCCCTTTTAAAAAGCCCTGTTTTCATTATCAAATCGGCCTGTGCCCCGGACCTTGCGCCGGAAAAATAACCCCCAAACTCTATCAAAAAAACATCAAAAATCTCTGCTTAATCTTTCAGGGCAAAAAAAGCCGCGTCATAAGCCGGCTTAAAAAACAAATGCGAAAATTAAGCCGCGAACAAAACTTTGAAAAAGCCGCCGCCATAAGAGACACTATTCTTTCGCTAAAAAACCTCCAGGACATTAACCCGGATCAAAAACAAACCGTGGAGTGGAAAATAATAAAAAATATTCCCCAAAGGCTTGAAGCTTACGACATCTCTAATCTGGGCGGCAAATACGCCACCGGCTCCATGGTTGTGTTCACTTACGGCCGGCCGGACAAAGCCGAATACCGAAAATTTAAAATCCGCCCTGAAAACCCTGAAAGCCAAAAAATACAAAACGGCCCGGATGACACCGGCATGCTCCGCCACGTCCTTAAACGGCGTTTTAATAACAACTGGCCGCGTCCTTCAGTTATCTTCATCGACGGCGGCCTGGGACAGATTAGAGCGGCTCAGGAAACGCTTCACTCCTTAGGCCTAAAAATCCCGATATTTTCAGCGGCCAAAGGACCAGGTCGCAAAAATTTTCGTGTTTATAAATCCCATAAAAATATTCAAATAAACCGCGACCTGTTAAAACAAGCCTCAGCTGAAGCTCATCGCTTCGCCATTAAATACCATCAAAAACTAAGAGAAAAAAATTTTAGTTCTTTTTAATTCTGGCTTGCGCTCGTTACCGCTATCTTGGATTTTAATTTCCAATAACTCCATCGCCGGCTACATCTTCTCCGCCGGCTTTATCCCCATAACATCCAGACACTTCCAAAGAGCATTATGAAATGCCTGAACCATGAGAAGTCTCCTTTGGCGCGTCTTTTTGTTTTTTTCGTCCAAAACCCGGCACTTATCGTAAAAATTAGAAAAAGCAACCGCCAAATCATACGCGTATTCAGCGACCGACGCTAACTCGTAATATTGGGCCGCTCGCTCCAATATCTCGGGTAACTTCAAAATAGCGCAAGCCAAATCCCGTTCCTGTTTTTTAAACTCACCGCCCTGGACCGCTTTATTGTCTTTAATTTCTAATTTATCCAGTATGTTTTTGGCCCGCACCAGGCTATACATCACGTAAGGCCCGGATTGGCCTTCCAGCCTGACACTTTCTCCCAAATCAAAAACCATGTCCTTTCTCGCGCTGATTTTTAAAAACGAATATTTCACCGCCGCCACTGCCACTGCTTCGGCGATTTCATCCCGCTCATCTCTTTTTACGCGCTTGTCTTTTCTCTTGCTTAACAATTCCATAATTTCATTCACCGCCGCCCCTATAATATCTTCAGCCAAAATCACGCTTCCCTCCCGGCTGGACATTTTCCCGGCCTTTAACCCTACCAGTCCGTGGCTCAAATGAACCTGCTTTTCGTCAAATAATTTTTCATCCAGTAATTTCTCCACTAAAAAAGTAATCTTAAAAAAATTTATCTGCTCATTGGCCACTACGTGAATCGCTTTATCTAAACAACCGAAATCATCAAACTCCCTGAAGGCCAAGGCCAGTTCCTTGGCCTCATAAGTGGGTAATCCTAACTTATTCACAAAAACCCTCTTTCCCAGCCCGTGTTTTTCTCCGTCAAAAATAAGACAGCCGTCATCTTCAATTAAAATCCCTTTATTTTTCGCTTCATGACAATGCTCAAGACCTGGCTCAAACATTTCCGACTCAAAATACGACCTGTCAAACTTCACTCCCAGCCTGCTGTAAATTTCATTAAATTTATCCAGGCACCACTGCCGCTTCTCTTTCCATTCTTTTTTCAACTCCTTATTCTTCGGCTCATTCATTTTATATAACCGCTTGTTCCATTCCTGGATCTCCAAAGCCGCCCGCTTATCCTTTTTATAAGCTTGAGCGCCGGCCACGTAGCAATCCGCCAAATAATTTACCTTCTCGTCAATAGCTGATAACTTGCCTCGCTTATCCTCCTTCTGCCTCATCCCCCAAAAACACTTGGCCACGTGCAGTCCTATATCCCCCTGATAATTTACCCGCGTCACCCGAGCGCCGGCGTTCTCCAATATCCGCGCCATCGCTTCGCCGATTATTATGTTCCTTAAATGACCAATATGAAACGATTTAAAAGGATTGGGCTGCGCGTATTCAATTAAAATCTTCTTTCCTGAAAGCTTCCTGCCTGATCCATAATCTTTATCTCTTAAACCGGCCAAAGATTCGATCAGAGCCTCGTCTTTTATCCAAAAATTAATAAACCCGGGCCCGGCTATTTCCGCCCTGAAATTCCGACAAAAATCCTTGCTTTTCTCCAGCGCCTTTATTACCTGCTCCGCTACTTTTTTAGGATTTTCTCTTATCTTCCCGGCCAAAACCATGGCCAAATTAGTCGCGTAATCTCCATGACTTTTATCCGCCGGATAACCAATCTCTATTTCTAATTCCCGGCCAACCGCCGAACCGCCGGGTATTTTAATTTGTTTTAATCTTTTTTTTAAAAAATTTTTTCCAAGCATGTTGTATAATTTATAAAATCTAACAGCGCCAAAAACCCTTAACCGTTTTTTTAAATCCCGTGATTTATTGGAACGCTTTTAACTATATCTTACACTCTAATCCCATTGCCGCAAAAAAACTCTATGAGCATTTTAATACAATGGAGCGAGCTTGGAAAGCCGGGTTCAAAGATTTATTAAAAGCCGGGCTTAATCCAAAAATCACCCGAAAAATAATAGAGCAAAAACAAAAAATCCATCCGCGACGACAGTTTGAAATTATCCAAAAACACAACTTAAAAATAACCACCCTGAAAGACAAAAACTACCCCCGGCTCTTAAAAGAAATCCATGACCCGCCGCCGGTTCTTTATTACAAAGGCAGACTACCCCGGCCCCACGAAACCCTAATCGCTATTATCGGCACTAGAAAACCCACAACCTACGGCAAACACGTCACTCAAATCCTGACCCGGGAATTAGCAAGCCGCGGGATAAGCATAGTCTCGGGCCTGGCTTTAGGCATTGACGCCATCGCTCACAAAACCTGCCTCAACAGCAATCAAACGACCTACGCCGTGCTGAGCTGCGGCCTGGATCGCGTCTATCCCGGACAAAACTCCAAACTGGCCCAACGCATTTTAAAAACCGGCGGACTCATCTCCCCCTACCCTCCAGGCTGGCCCCCGTTAAAATACACCTTCTACGCCAGAAACCGCATCATTAGCGGTCTATGTCCCGGCGTCTTGATAACTCAAGCCGCGCTTCGCTCCGGGACCTCTATTACCGCCAATCACGCCCTGGATCAAAACCGCGACATCTTTGCCGTGCCTGGAGAAATCTACGCTCCACAGTCCCAGGGCTGTAATAAATTGATAAAACAAGGCGCCAAACTGATAACATCCTTCCAGGATATTTTTGAAGAATTAAAAATCCCAAACAGCTTAAAGCAAAAAGACAAAAAATCGTCCGAACAAGCTCTGGCTATGAGCCCGGCTCAAAAAATAATTCTAAAATTATTATCTTTAAGGCCAATCCCATTTGACAAGCTGGTTTATTTGACTAAACTGGAAATCGATGTTTTATTATCAAATTTAACCGAACTGGAAATCCAGGGCCTGATAGAAAAAATCGACGAAAAATACTTTTTAAATAAAAATTAAAACAAATCACTTTATATATCTAATCTTCAGCTTTTAAAATGAATCTTGTTATTGTCGAATCACCCGCTAAATCAAAAACCATTAGCCGCTACCTGGGGCCGGATTTTCAAGTGCTGTCTTCTTTTGGTCATATTAGGGATCTGCCCAAAAAAAACATTGGCATTGACATCGCCCGTGATTACCAGCCCAGCTATTCCATTCCCAGAAAATCAAACCCGGCACTTAAAGCCATTAAAAATACCATAACCAATAAAAAAACGCCCGTAAAAAAAGTTATTCTGGCAACCGATGAAGACCGGGAAGGAGAAGCTATCGCTTTTCACTTAAAGTGGATCATCCAAAAATACGCTCCCAAAATGAAATTCGAACGCATTACCTTCCATGAAATAACCCGAAGCGCCATAAAAAAAGCGCTTCAAAAACCGCGCGACATTGACCTTAACCTGTTTAACGCCCAGCAGGCGCGTCGCGTCCTGGATCGGCTGGTTGGCTACAATCTCTCTCCGCTTCTTTGGAAAAAAATCCGCTACGGCCTTTCAGCCGGCCGCGTTCAATCCGTGGCGCTCCGCCTCATCGTGGAACGGGAGAAGCAAAGACAGGCTTTCAGGGAAGAGGAATACTGGACTATCCAGGCCGATCTTTCCAAATCCGACTACCAGCCTCAAACCAAAAATCCAGAAAAACTTCAGCAAGATCCTAAAGTCATAAACGCTGAACTTTTAAAAATCAATCAAAAAAAATTACAAAAGATTGAAATAAAAAACAAAAAACAAGCCGAAAAAATAACCCGGGAACTGGAAAAACTAAAATACCAGGTAGAAAAACTGGAAAAAAATCAAGTCAAAAGAAACCCCAAACCTCCTTATCGAACCAGCACCTTGCAACGCGACGCGGCGAACAAGCTCGGCTTTTCAGCCAAGCAAACCATGATGATCGCCCAAAGACTTTATGAGGGAATCAAGCTTAAAAAAGGAAGCACCGGACTCATAACCTACATGCGAACCGACTCATTATACATCTCCTCTCAAGCTCAAAAAAAAGCCAGAGACATCATCGAAAAAAAATTCGGGCCAAAGTATACCCTGGAAACGCCGCGCTATTTCAAAAACAACATCAAGGGCGCGCAAGAAGCTCACGAAGCTATTCGACCTACCTTTCCCCAAAAAACCCCTGAAAGCATAAAACAATACCTTGATCCGGCTCAATACAAACTTTACCGGATGATCTGGCAGACTTTTGTCGCCTCGCAAATGCAACCAGCTGTGTTTGACCAGGCCAAAGTCCTAATAAACGCCGGCCAATACACCTTTAAGGCCCAGGGTTCGCTTGTAAAATTTGACGGCTATTTAAAAGTATTTGGACCGGATTTTAAAATCCAGGAGTCCCAGCTCCCTGAACTTAAAGAAAAAGAAATTCTAAACTTTATCCACGCCGGCGCCACCCAGCATTTTACCCAGCCGCCCGCCCGCTACACCGACGCCTCTCTCATTAAAGCGCTTGAAGAAAACGGCATCGGCCGCCCCTCCACTTACGCGCCTACCCTAAGCACCATCACCACCAGAGGCTACGTGGAAAAAGACTTAAGCAAACAATACATTCCCCAGGAAATAGGTTTCCTGGTAAACGATTTAATGGTCGAACATTTCCCTAAAATCGTGAATTTTAAATTCACCGCTCAAATGGAAACCGACCTGGATAGCATCGCCCAGGGTAAAAAGCAGTGGGTGAAAACCATTGACGAATTTTATAAGCCGTTCTCTAAAGAGTTAAAAATCAAATCCCAAACTATTGAAAAATACCAGAAAAAAACCGAAAAAAACTGTCCCGAATGCGGCAAAAGTCTGATCGAAAAATGGGGACGGTTCGGCAAATTCTTCGCCTGTTCCGGCTGGCCTGAATGTAAATACACCCAGGATCCTAAACAAAAAGAAACCGACCAATTAGAAAAAGAGCTGAAAATGAAAAACAACGGCGTCCTAAAATGCGAAAAGTGCGGCGCGCCCATGGTCGTAAAACGCGGCAAGTGGGGGCCGTTTCTCGGCTGTTCTAAATACCCCGACTGCAAGAACATAAAGCCTATTGAAAATTCTTCCGGTGTTCAATGCCCCTTATGCAAAAAAGGAGAAATCGTGGAAAAAAAATCCCGCCGCGGCATTTTTTGGGCTTGCAATAATTACCCCAAATGCAAAAACGCCATGAACGGAAAACCCATTGGAGAAAAATGCCCCCAGTGCCAAAATCTGCTTATCCAGATTGACGACAAAAAAATAAAATGCTCCAACAAAGAATGTGATTTTACTAAACAAACTGAATAATTACTTGCAACCGCTGGTTCTCTGCTTGCCGTCTGCCATAGCCTCGTCTTCAGTGTCATAATACACTTTATTCTCTTCTTTTATCCTGCTTACTAAACCGCAATCAACCGGGTAATATTTCTCGCCATTTTTACTGGCCACAAAACCGCCCTTATTTGCCGTTCCGGCTTCCTCGTTGCCGCCCTGACCCGATTTCTTACTCTCTTCCCCCTGTCCCTGGATCTCCGGCTCAATTTCTTCCTTTTCGCAAACAGGACAATCACACTCCACCTCTGAAGTGTCAATTACAATCGAAGGATTACTCATTCTCTTTTCTCCGGTCTTCCCCGCTAAAAATCCGGCTATCGGAAGAATTATTAGAAGAACAATCACTAAAAACTTCTCCGAAAGAAGAAAACGCTTGATTCTGTTTTTCGCGACAAGAAAACCGTTCATAACATCCGCTCTATTGATTTTTTAAAAAAAATTATCTATTCTTACAGGCATCGTATTATATAAAATAAACCATTAAAAAGTTCCAAAAACTTTTTAAAAACAACTTAATTCATTAATCCAATTCATGGCTCATCGAAAAGCCGGCGGTTCAACCAGTTTAGGACGGGATTCAATCTCCAAGAGACTGGGCGTTAAACTGTTTGACGGCCAAAGAGTATCCGCGGGAAACATTATTATAAGACAGCGCGGCAAAAAATACCGCGAAGGGAAAAACGTCAAAAGAGGCGCTGATGACACGCTTTACGCTTTAATTTCCGGATTTATTAAATTCAACAAGAAAAAAATAAAAAAATTCAACGGCCGTCTCGAACAAGCCATTTTTGTCCATGTTTTAAAGCAAAAAAAGAAAATTCACTCTTAATCCTCTCCTAAATAAAGCTGTAAAACTGGTAAAAAGGTCTTTTTCTCTCTCTTCTCTTTTTTATTATTCATTCTTTCTTTCCCCGACAATAATCAATACATCCGCCTTTGATCCCGGTTCACCCCTGGGTAATTCCTTAGCCGCTTCAGTCTCTAAACGTTGCTTTAAAAAATTAACCGCCCCGGGCTTCTGCCCGTTGCTTAAATCAATCAAAGTATAACCTTGATAATCCTCCCCGCTCGCTTCTCCCTGTCCTGTTATCTTAAACTTCTCTATCGCTTCTAGCTCTTCTACCAGCTCATCGGCCCTGCTTGAGTCCTTATCAGCGTTTCGAATCTCCAGACTGGCTTCCTCCAAGTCCTGGATTGAAACCGCTGAATTCTCATTGTCCTCAATATAAATCGGCCCCACGTTTATAAGTTTATCCTCATCTGGACGATAAATTATGGCCTTCCTGGCCTTCTCGTAAACGATAATCTTATCACCTCTTTTCGCGTTCTCGTAAAAAGACTCCTGTTTAACCAAGGACTCCGGATCAGAAATATCAGCAATAATCGGCTCCTCGTCGCTCGGAATCACTATGTGTCTGGAAACCTTTTCCAGCATTTGTTTAGTCTGTTCTTTAGCTAAATTCATCCGCCCGTCAAAAGTCTGCAGGTGAAGAATCTGTCTTTTCGCTTCCCTGTAGCTTACAAAAGACCAAACCAGCCCGCCTGTCAAGCCAATGTGAAACAAAATCTTTAATACCAAAAAAAGCCGTTTCTTCTTTTGGGTCTTTGCTTTCTTCTTCTCCTGGCTCTTATCTTTTAAACCAAAATCCGGCCTGGCCTGCTTTTTTCTAAACAGAGAAAACATATATTATATAAACATTAGTTAATTTTATTCTTCAACGTTTTCTGAATCACTATCATCCGCTCCTTCTCCTGTGATTTCTCCATCAGCTCCGGAGCCGTCTTCGTCTTCTGTTTCCTGGCCGCCGCCGGAAGCTTCGCCTTCTTGAGCTTCTCCAGCTTCATCATCCCCCGCCTCTTCATCATCTTCCGGTTCCTCAACTTGCTCACCCTCCTTGCCCTGTTCCGCGCCCGCTTCTGATTCTTTATCTACTGCCTCTTTTTCCTCTCCCCGGCCTTCAGATTCATGAACCTCAACCCCCTCCACGGCCAGCGCTATCCAGTTAAATTCAATATCTTTATCCGCCGTCTTTTCCAGCTCTATTACAAATCCCTGTTTTGTTATTTCTTTTAACGTATATCCGCCGTAATAATTCTGGGCCGTCAAGTTAACAATTGGCCTTTGGTTGTACTCTTTATTGAATTTTACCTCCACTCTTTTATCTCCGGCATGCACAACCGCTTGACCGGCCATGTCAACATCGCCGAAAGTAATTCTATCGCCGAAAGTGACTTGAGCCAAAAATCTAACCGGCGCCTCGAACGCGACCTTTGTTTTGAACAAAACATCTTCCAAAAAAGTCCAGGTCTTGAAATTCCAGTAAGCCACGCTTTTGAGCTCTTTTTTAGTTATGTACTCGTCATTTTTTTTATCACGATCCTTTATTAGCTCATTTATGTCTTCCACCTCATTCTCTAAGCTTACCACCTTTAAATCTAATGCTTCCATTATCTGTTTCTTAGCCGTCGAATCTCCCAGCGACTTAATCTGAATCTGCTGCTCCTGCACCGCTTTTATGAGATATGGAATAAAATCCGTGGAATATATCCCTTTATAACCGTTTCTCCCCGGAGCCACTAATTCCGGAAATACCCGCTCCAATTCCTGGGCGATAAAGCCTCTTTTAGTTTCCTTGTCAGTTCCTTCCTTCCATCTGTAAGTTACCGGTCTTAACTTCATTATATCCTCCAGCACATTACCCATTTCATTAATATCTTTTTTCAATCTCTCGTCAGACGGATTGACGTTTGTTAAAACTCCCGAGTTTGAATATACCGCGCCATCCACGGTCAAATTGCTTACTTTGGCGTCGCCCTGCACGTGAAGCTCTTCGCCTGGGGTAGCCGTGCCAATACCCACAAGCCCGCCTATCAAGTTTAAGCTCCCGTTTCCCCAATCTATGTTAGCGTTTGTTTGATCATGATAGAGCTCGAGATAATCATCGACTTGCGCCATATCAGCCGAATAAATCCGAAAAGTTGGATTAGCGGCAGTTGTTGTCGGGACTCGGTCGTCTCCGTTTTCGTTTAAAAACAAATAACCGCTATAATTGCTTGTTCCGCCTACATAAGTCTCTATGCGAAGAACATGTTCGCTGGCACCACCGGTTGTATCATATCGCAATCGAGCGGAAGAATTGCTTCCTATCTTTAAATTATAATCATTTTGAATCATTGCATCGCTCCCGTATCTAAGATTTGAACCGCCAGTACCCCCGGCTGTTAAAGTCACCCCCCATTGATAATCCTGGCCCAAATCAATATCCAGATAGTTATTTACCGCCAGTCCGGTCGAAGTAATTCTTAGCTTTCCGGCCGCCGTTCTGAATATCTCAACATCCGTGCCAAACGCCAGGCCTTCAGCCGCCGTGGTTCCGGCTAAAAATTCAAGCGCGTGAACTGGATTGTTTGTCCCGATTCCCACATATGTCCCGCTGTCGTAAAGCTTGCCGATTCCCAGAGTATTGGCGTCGGTCCAGCGCGTAACATAATTAGCCGTTCCGGTCATTGCCGTAAAAGCGCTGGTGCCGTTGCCTTTTAAGACTCCGGTGAAAGTTCCGGCTCCGGTGCCTCCTCTGGCAACATTCAGGTATTGTTCGGCTGAAATTGTGTTGGCGTCGCTCCAGTAAGCCGCATAGTTGGTCGTTCCGGTTACCGCTCCCCAGCTTCCGTTTACTACCCGCGCCATGCCTGAAGCCGAACCTGAATTCCAGTTGGTTCCGCCGTAAGCCGTACCAATGGCCGTGCTGGTCCAGGTTCCGGCCGTAACCTGCCCGCTGGTATTAACCGCGAACTCCGTGCCGTTAGTGCCGGCCGCCAGATTGCCTCTGATATCTAAGGTGGTTGCCGGATCAGTAGTGCCAATCCCAAAATATCCTGAACTGTCTAGTGTCATTCGAACATTAGCCGTCAAATCATCCCCGTCCACCAGCCGCCAGGTATCGCTCGCGCTATGGTAGCCAAAACCATAATCATTATCTCCGCCGGTTTTTATAACCACATCATTGGCTATCTTTAAATCACCCATTAAAGAAACCGTTGATGAATCTAGAATTAGATTCCCTGAGGTCTCAATTTCTGACCGTCCCAAACTATCTATCCATATATCCATAGTTGAACCACTTCGGTCGTCATACCCGTTTAATCTTATGCCAACTTCATCATCCGGCTGGTAAATGTTTAAAATAGAACCCGGATCACTCGTCCCAATCCCCACATACCCCCCATCCTCCACAAAAATCCCATTTCCCCCATCATCGTAAAGTTTAAGCCCACTCGCGCTAAGCGCCCGAATCTCCGGAAGCTCCAGATAAGACCCGGCCGTGTTCCATTTCAGGCTGGCGCTGTCAGTCACCGCCGCCGCGCCCTCAAAAAGCAGCCGGCCGCTGTTATAAGAAGAAATTGTGTCAGTTAAAGCTAAAAAGGTTCCAGCCGCGACCTGCGCGTCAACATAAGCCTTTGTCGCCGCCTCAAGGTTGCTTGTCGGATTTCCCGAAAGATAAACCGTCCCGCCCACCTCCAAATCGTCCACGATATACAAATCATTGGTGCCATCAATACTGGAAAAAGAAACTGGAATCGCGCCAATTGAAACCACTCCGCTTGGATTTATGGTGGCTGTCACGAAATCACTGACAAAAAAATCATCCGAGGTAGGCACTCTTCCTTTTATATACAAATCTGAATTAGAGAGAATATTGCTGATGTTAGCCGTGGTAGTGGCCAGCGTGCTTGAAGTAAGCGTGGAAATAGAGGTGGAGCCCTTAACGTAAAGCGTGGAATCAAAATAGGCCGCTTCTGTCACTTCCAGCCCGCCGCTTACTATCAAATCCCCCGTGTCTCCCAAGCCATAAGCCGAAGTAACATCTTCGCCTATCTTTAACATTCCGATTGTTAGCTCACTATAAAGATCTCTGCTGGTTATTGATCCATTTTTTATGATCCTTGAATTTATCTCACCGCTTTTTAGATTACTGCTGGTGATGGTTTTTCTGTCTATATCCTTGCCTTTTATCGACCCATTCTCAATCATAACCGAAGTTACCCAAAAACCGGCCAGGTTACTGCCGGTAATACTGCCTGCCGCGATGTCCTGGCCGGTAAGCGAGCCGTTGATCACTTCTTTGCCCGTGATAGCCAAACCGCCCGAAGCATAATAAAGTCCCGGATTAGAATCAGCGAAGGAATTCCAATCCCTATTGCCATAATTCACGCTGGATAAATTCTCTTTATCGCCCAAAGACCGCCGGGAAGAATCAGCGACTCCTGATAAATCATTCTGGCCAAAATAATCCCGGACCGAAACAAAACCAAAAACAACCAGCGAAACAAAAAATACGCCCCACAGAGTTACTAAAATTTTCCCACTCCCTCTTACCATTTTATTTGTTTTTGTTTAACTAAATACAACACATAAACACTTTGTGTTTTTCCGTCTTTTATCTTTTCCATTTTAACAAAAAAAAAATAAAAAACAAACAATTTGATATATTGCTTGCCCTTTAATTTTAACAAAATTTCCCTTAATTTTATCCCTGATTTTAGGCGATTGCCGCCTTTATAAATTCTCGAAATAACGGGTGCGGTTTTTGAGGAAAAGATTGAAATTCCGGATGGAATTGACAACCCATAAAAAATCCATGCTCTTTACTTCCAAGCTCCATGATTTCCATCAACTTTCTGTCCGGAGAAGTCCCGGAAAAGATCATTCCAGCCTTTTCCAGCCGCCTTATAAATTCAGGATTTATTTCATACCGGTGGCGGTGCCTCTCGGATATTTTAGTATTTCCATACGCTTCATAAGCCCTGGTTCCTTTTTTTATAACCGCCGGATAAGCTCCCAACCTCATGGTGCCCCCGTAATCAGCCTGTTTCATTTTCTCCTTCTGCTCCGGCATCAGATCGACCACCGCTTCTTTGCTTTGCGGCGCGACTTCAGCCGTTGTCGCCTGGGCTATTCCCGCCTTATTCCGCGCGTATTCAATCACCGCCAGCTGCATCCCGTAGCAAAGACCTAAATAAGGAATCCTGTTCTCTCTGGTATAATTTATAGCTGTTATAATCCCTTCAATTCCCCGCTCGCCAAATCCGCCAGGCACGACTATCCCGTCGAATCCGGAAAGTTCCCGCGCTTTCTTTGGCCGCTTTTCATAATCCAGGGAATCAATCCAGCTAAGCTCTGGCTTTACTCCGTTAAAATAAGCCGCGTGTTTTATAGCTTCAATCACCGAGATATACGAATCAGAAAGCACGAACTCGCCGGTGCTAAAATATTTCCCCACCACTCCAATTTTTACCGTTTTAGTCAAACCTTTTATTTTCTCCGACAACTTTTCCCACTGGTCCAGATCGTTCTTCCTTGATTTTAAGCCAAACTTTTCCAAAATCATATTACCCATGCCGCCTTTTTCAAAATTAACCGGCAAATGATACACCGAGTCAACATCCGGCGCTGAAATAACATCTTCTTCCCTGATATTACAAAAAACAGCTAATTTTTCCTTGCGCTTTTGATCCAGCGGCCGATCCGCGCGGGCGATAATAAAATCAGGCTGAATCCCGGCTGAATTAAGCGTGCGCACCGCGTATTGAGTCGGCTTGGTTTTCATTTCCCCAACTTTGCTTGGAACCGGTAAGTAACTAACCATGGCCACCAGCACTTGCCCTTTGTTTTTTATCCTCATCATTCGCGCCGCCTCCAAAAAAAGAATATTTTGATATTCTCCCACCGTGCCGCCGATTTCAACCAAACAGATTTCCGCTCCAGCCCGCTGGGCCGCCCTTTCAATCCTGTCTATGACTTCAAGCGGTATATGCGGCACTACCTCCACGCATTTGCCTTTATACTTTAAGGAACGCTCTCTCTCGATCACGCTCTTGTAAACCGCGCCCGTGGTCATGTAATTTTTTCCGGAAAGCTCTTGCCCCAAAAATCGCTCATAGTTCCCCATGTCCTGGTCGCACTCCAACCCGTCATTCAAAACAAAAACCTCTCCGTGTTCCGTCGGATTCATGGTGCCGGCGTCAACATTCACGTATGGATCAATTTTTACCGCCGTTACTTTAAAGCCCCGGCCTTTTAAAATCGCCGCGATCGCCGAACAAGCCGTGCCCTTTCCCACGCCGCTCATCACGCCGCCCGTAACAAAAATATATCTAACTTTATTTTTTCTCACTATCCACTTTTAATTTTATTTTTCCCCTTAAGCCTTTTATCAACTCTATCTCAATCTCATAAGTCCCGGTTTTTTTAATTTCTTTGTCCCCCAAAATAATCTGACTCTTTTTCAATTCAATGCCCTGGCCTTTTAAAGCCTTTATTATATCATTCTCTTTTACTGATCCGAAAAGTTTGCCTTTTTGGGTCTTTTTATTTATCTTCAGCTTTATTTTTTCTATTTTTTCTAACAACTTTTGAGCCTGCTTTTTCTTTTTTCCAATCTCTACTCGCTTTTGTTTCTTTATTTTTTTCGCTCTTTGCATAGCCTGCTCATCCGCGAGCTCTGCCATGCCATTGGGCAATAAAAAATTCCGGGCATATCCTTCTTTTACCCGAACAATATCTCCCTCTCGGCCTAAATTAGGCGTATTTTTCAAAATCACCACTCTAACCGCCATTTCAATCGATTAATACTTAATAAAATCCTATCTTAACAGAAAATAAAAATTAAACAACAACCATCCTTAATTATTTTTCCCCCCGCTCAAGATTTCTTTCGCCCTGTCCAGCTGAGAATCACGGCCCTGTTTTATGTCTTCACTGGTTAATTTCTGCTCTATATCCGGACTCAAGCCCTGCTTGTCAATGCTTTGCCCGTTGGGAGTAAACCATTTCGCCACGGTTATTTTCAAGGAAGATCCCTGTTCCAAATCCACCATTTCCTGAACCGACCCTTTGCCAAAGGTTTGCTCGCCTATTAACTTCGCCCCTTTGTTATCCCTGATAGCGCCGGCCAATATTTCAGCCGAAGAAGCCGTGCCTTTATTAATTAAAATCACCACCGGATAATCCTTTAAAATCCCTTTGCCTGAAGTTTCGTGCTCTTTATTTTTATAACTCAAACCCTTTTCATACTCTTCCTTCACTACCAGCGATCCTCTGGGTAAAAAATAACCGGCCAGCTCAATAGCTGTTGTTAAATATCCGCCCGGATTATTCCTGAGATCCAAAATAATAGCTTGCGCGTCTGTTTTTCTTATCTCCCCGGCCGCTCGTTCGAATTCCTTGTCAGTGTCTTTTAAAAACCCGCTTATCCTTACATACACCTGGCCGTCACCCTTATCTTCCCATTTTACGCTTTTTATGTCGATCTTGTCTCTCGTAACTTCTATCTCTATCGGATCCCCGCCTCCATTATTCTCGCGAAATATCGTAAGTTTTACCTTTGATCCCTTGGGCCCTCTTATTTTTTTTACCGCCTCATCCAGCGTCATGTCATTGGCCAGTTCGTCGTCTATTTGTAAAATTTTATCCCCGGCCATAATTCCGGCCCTTTGCGCCGGCATGTCATCCAGCGGAGAAACTACCGTCAATATCTGATCTCTAACCCCAATTTCCGCCCCAATCCCCTCAAAACTTCCCTGCATTTCTTCCAAAAAATCCCTTGACTCTTCCTGGTCCCAGAATACCGTGTAAGGATCGTCCAATGATCCCACTAACCCGCGAGCCGCTCCTTGAACCGCCTCATCCTTGCCCGGCAACTCGCCCGCGTATTTATCCTCCAATACTTTCCAAATATTATCCAGAAACTCCAAATCGTTCACCGACAATTCCCCGAAAGCCGCCTGGCTCTTTGTTCCTTTGGTTATGCCCCAGGCCGCGGATCTCTTTTCAAAAAACATGCCCAGCGCGAAGGACAAAACCAAAATAATCACCAGAAAATAAATTCTGAATTGTTTTTTTTCATTCCTATGCTCCATTTTTTTCTTTAATTTTCCATCCTTTGAATTTTATAAAATACTTTAATCCGCTCAAAAGATGAACAAAGGTCATTTTATTAAAAAATAAACTAAATATGCTTTTCGAAGCGCTCATTTTGCTGTGATAGTGAAACATCTTAGCCTGAGGAACATAAACAATCTTGTATCCCGCTTCAAAAAAACGCCGGCACCAGTCCACGTCCTCAAAATACATAAAATATCTCTCATCCATCAGCCCTACTTTAGCTAAATTATCCGCCCTAAGCATCAAAGCCGAACCCATAAGCCAGCCTTTTATTCGCTGTGGTTTTTCCCCTTTTGGGCTTATCACGAATGATTTTAAGGCCTTTTTGCCCACGGATTCCCCCAAAAAAGTCCTTCTATAAATTACCGTGGCTGGAGTATAAAAACGAAAACAGGACGCCTGATAGCTCCCGTTAAAATTAAGCAACATCGGTCCGGCGATTCCCGCTTCAGCGTGCTTTTTCATGTATCTGTGCATTATCTCCACCGCGCGCCTCTTAACAACAATATCCGGATTCAGCGCTAATATCATTTCACCCCTGGCCGACTTAATCCCTTTGTTTAAAGCCCGGGCAAATCCCACGTTTCGAAAAAAAGGAATAAATCTTACTTTTGGATAATCTTCCAGAACTAAATCCCTTACCTCCTCCTGCGTCTCACTGTCCACCACGATTATCTCGCCCTTTATTTCCCGGCCGATATTTTTCTCCAAAGCGTCCAGACAAAGCTTCAAAACCGACGCGTTCTTGTGGCTGACAATTACAATCGAAACATCAATCTTATTTTTTTGCCGTGTTACTGTCATTGAAAATATTTTTACACTCTTCCTTGATTCTTCCAAAATCTTCATCAGCTGGCAACAAGATGTATGAACCATTATTAGCCGCTTTTAAAAGCCCCTGCTCCGAAGTATCAAAAACTTTTCGATATACCTTTGGATCATCCACTTCGTTTGTTACTTCAAACAATTTTTGCATTTCCCAGGGTTTCATGTCAGTTCTAATATTGTCTCCCATCACATTTAAAAGATCGTTTACCTTGCCAAAATCAGAAAGAGTCCCGGCGCTTAAAGCCTTTTCTTTTATCGCCAACAAAACTTCCTGTTGTCTTCTGGCCCGGTCAAAATCAGAAGTAGCGAAACGCGCCCGGCTGTAACAAAGAGCTTTTTCCCCGCTCAAATCAACTTCTCCTTCAGGCAGGCTAAACTCCCCGCCGCATTCATTTCCCTCAACAAACTGTTTGCCTTCATAAAAAGGCTTGTCAAGGTGAACCGTAATGCCCCCTATCACGTCCACCGTGTCTCGAAGCGCGTCAAAATTAGCTGATATGGCATAATGAATTGGCAAACCAGTCACATTGCCTACTACTTCCTTCATAAGCTCCAAACCCTTGCCCTTGCCTTCTTCTTCGCCGATGGGATTAACTTCGTTTATTTTCCTGGAATAATTCTTGCCTGGAATTTCTACGTACAAATCCCTTGGAATAGAGATCATCGCCACCTTATTTTCACCAGGCTTAACCGAAACCACCATAATAGAATCAGCCAGTAAACTGCCTCCGGGGATATTCTGCCCTCTCATGCCAAGAAGAATCACGTTTATCCTGCCTTCGCTCATTCCCTCCAGATCGTCTTTGTTTTTAAAAAGACCGCCGAAAATACTCCCGCCTGAAGTTGATATTTTAGAAAATAAACTGCTCGTCTTATAAAAAACACCTGC
>JAHKAQ010000105.1 GCA_018825765.1 Patescibacteria group bacterium | reverse complement strand
CCGTGCTCGGAGCCATTTCCAGTCAAAAAAACAATCTCACTTCTCCCCGGGAACACAAAAAACAAATCCAAAGCTATTTTGACGAACAAACACAAAGCGTTTACGAAAACTATCAAAAACAATTGCTTTCCCAAAACGCTCTTGATTTTGACGACATTATCATGCACACCGTGACCATCTGGGAAACGCATCCCGAAATTCTCAAAAAATACCAGGACCAATACGATTACCTTTTAGTGGACGAATACCAGGACACCAATCACGCCCAATACCGGCTGGTCAACCTGCTGGCCAGAAAAAACAAAAACATCTTTGTAGTGGGCGACGATTATCAAAGCATTTACGCCTGGCGCGGCGCCAATATAAAAAACATCCTGAATTTCGAAAAAGACTACCCCGGCGCCAGAACCATCCTCTTGGAACAAAATTACCGCAGCACCCAAAAAATCCTTTCCGCCGCTCAAAGCGTCATCAATAAAAATCTGGATCAAAAGCCAAAGAATTTATGGACCAAAAACAATCCCGGCGCTTCCATTGTCGCTTATGAGGCGGCCAACGAACAGGATGAAGCCGATTTTATCACCCAAACCATAACCCGGGAACTTTCTGCGTCCAAAAATTTTAATGATTTTGCCGTGCTTTACCGCATTAACAGCCAGTCCCGCGTCCTGGAAGAAGAATTCATTAAAGCTGGCATCCCTTACCGCATCGTGGGCGGCATAAAATTCTATGAAAGAGCCGAAATAAAAGACATTATCGCCTATCTTCGCCTTATCTTAAATCCCAACGACCAGTTGTCTCTTTCAAGAATAATCAACGTGCCGCGGCGCAATTTAGGAAAAACCACCCTGGAAAAACTCATAGCTTACAGCGATGCCGCCCAAAAAAACTTCAGCGAAATAATTGAGCTTTCACTCAAAAATCCCCAAAAATCCCCCTTTACTAAACCCAAACTAAATCAACTTAAAAACTTCCTCGAACTTACGCGAAAACTAACTCAAAAATCAAAATCACTTCCCTTGAAAGATCTTATTTCTCTTGCTTTTAAAATCACCGGCTACCGGAAGATGCTCCAGGACGGCACCGAAGAAGGGCAAGCCCGCCTGGAAAACGTCCTGGAACTTCTCTCCCTAGCGGATAAATACCAGGATCAAAAACCCATGCCCGCGCTTCAAAAATTTTTAGAAGAAGTCAGCCTGGCCACCAGTGAGGAAAATCCCGGGCAGGAGAAACAAACTGTTACCTTAATGACCCTGCACGCGGCCAAAGGCCTGGAATTCAAGGAAGTCTTTATGCCTGGCATGGAAGAAGGACTCCTGCCTCATTCCCGCTCCCGGATAAATCCCGAGGAAATGGAAGAAGAACGGCGGCTCTGCTACGTAGGCATTACCCGGGCTATGGAAAAACTCTGGCTTATCCGCACCAGAAACCGGCGCCTCTTTGGTCAAACAACCGCCGGCGCCGCCTCCCGCTTTCTAAAAGACATCCCTCCAGAGCTTATGGAAGAAAAAATCAGTCCGCCTGCCTTCAACCAAAAAATAGACTACCCTAAAACCGACTCGGAATTTTGGGAAGAAGACAGCATCGACATTGAATCCTGAAAATCTTATGCCAACTTTATAGTTATCCAAACGCCAATCCCGATGCAAACAAGCTGGAAAAAACTCCGCCAAAAATTTCTTTCTTTTTGAAGCTCCGGAATAAGATCCGAACTCGCGATATAAATAAAACCTCCGGCCGTGACCGAAAGCAAATATTCATTTACCTGCCACGCTCCCTGCCTGAAAATAAACACCAGAAAAAGACCCATAAAAGCCGAAAGCGCCGACAAAAAATTATAACCCAGCGCTTTTCTCCGGCTGTAACCCGCGTGAATTAAAATCCCAAAATCCCCTATTTCTTGGGGTAACTCATGAAGCGCAATGGCCACGGTCGTTGAGACCCCAAGTTCCGGACTAACAAGAAAACTGCCGCCAATCAAAATGCCGTCGATAAAATTATGCAAGACATCCCCGGAAATATTCACCGTGGCTATCTGATGCAGCCGGCAAGCCCCGGCCGGCAAGTGGTGGCAATGATGCCAGTGAATAATTTTCTCCAGAATAAAAAAAAGCAAAATCCCGCCCAACACCCCAAACCAGGTCTGATCAGTGTTTGACCCGCTAAGTTCCAGTGATTCAGGAATTAAATGAAAAAAAGCCCCGCCCAGCAAAGTTCCGACCGAAAGAGAAACCAGCCAAAAAACCACTCGCGAAAGCTTTTTCTGATCCATACCCACGGTTACAATTCCAATAAGAGAAATAACAGAAACCAGAAAAACCGCTGCTGCGCTCTTTAAATAAAAATCCATCTGTCTCTTATTTTTAATAATAAACACCAATCAATGTCTATGATATTCAAGATAATCCAAAATTTCTAAAAAAGCGAATCACGACTTCCTGAAAAAGCCCGCTTAACCCGCTAAACCTTGCCAAATTCCATCCCCTGCGCTATAATAAGCACTAGAAAAACAATCCACGCCTGCCTTAGCAGGTTGTTATTGTATGTAAATCATAAAAAAATGCTTAAAGTAAGAACTAAACGCAAGGCAATCAAAAACAGCCGAATTCACAAAAACGATACCGGTTCAGCCGCGATTCAGATTTCTCTCTTAAGTGAAAGCATCAAAAAACTCTCCCTTCACTTAAAAAAGAACAAAAAAGATAACCACTCCCGCCGGGGTCTTTTGAAAATGGTGGCTAAACGAAAAAAACTCGTAAATTACCTGAAGCGCACTGACGAAAAAAAACTAAAAAAAATCGCTAAAAAGTACAGCCTTAAAATTTAAACATCTGTTAATAAATGAAACAAGATCATAAAAACACGTCTGTCTTGAAAATCTCCGACCGTGAAATAAAAATAACTCCCAATCGCTTTGCCGCGCAAGCCAACGGCTCAGCCCTAGTGCAGCTAGGCGACACCGTGGTTCAAGCCACCGCTGTCATGAGAAAACAAATAAGCAATGACCTGGATTACTTCCCGCTTTCCGTGGATTATGAAGAAAATTATTGGGCTTCAGGGAAAATTCGCGGCAGTCGTTTCATGAAAAGAAAAGGACGCCCGACTGACGAAGCCATTTTAACCGGCCGCCTTATCGACAGAAGCATTCGCCCGCTTTTCCCCAAAGGCATGAAAAACGATGTCCAGATAATCATCAGCGTCCTTAGTTATGACTTCATAAACGATCCCCGCCCCCTGGCCATGATCGCCGCTTCAGTCGCGCTTGAAGTATCTGACATTCCTTTTAACGGCCCGCTATCCACTGTTCACATCGGCGAAAAAAACAACGAGTTTATCCTTTTTCCTACTATTGAAGAGCAGGCCTCCAGCGCTTTGAGCGTTTTCGTTTCCGGAGTCAGCCAGGATATCGCTATGGTTGAAGCCGGCGCCAACGAAGCCAAAGAAGCCCAGGTGCTTGAAGCCTTTAAACTCGCGCAGACTCAGAATAAAAAAATCTCCAGTGAAATCGCGAAAATAGCCGAACAACACGGTAAAACCAAAATAAAACCCGAGCTGGTTCTTCCCGACCCTGAATTAAAAAAACAATTAGAAAAAAAAGCCCTGACTCAATTAGAAAAAATCTTCTCCGGCTATCAGGATAAAAAAGACTATGAAGAAAAAATAAAGCGATTCAAAGATACGATCATAGAAAAGATAGAAGCAGAAAACAAAGATAAAAATATCCAGCCATCGTCTTCTGAAATCTCCGAAACCCTGGATGAAATAAATAAACAGGTAATCAGAAACAATATTCTTACGCATAACAAACGTCTGGGCGACCGCGCCATGGATGAGGTCCGCCCTCTGTCTATTGAAATTTCTGTCCTGCCCCGCACCCACGGATCAGCCGTGTTTACCCGCGGCGAAACTCAAGCCCTGACCACCACTACTCTGGGAGCGCCTGGCGATGAACTCATTCTGGACGGCATGGTCGATAAACCAGACGCCAAACAACGCTACATGCATTTCTACAGCTTTCCGCCTTACTGCACCGGCGAAACCGGCTTCATGAGAGGACCGGGCCGCCGGGAAATCGGCCACGGCGCTTTGGGAGAAAAAGCCCTAATCCCCGTAATCCCAAACAAGGAAAAGTTTCCCTATACCGTCATTCTCCACACTGAAATTATGAACTCTGACGGATCCACTTCCATGGCCAGCGTTTGTGGAAGCACCCTGGCTTTAATGGACGCCGGTGTTCCCATCACGAAACCAGTCGCCGGAGTAGCCATGGGACTAATCGTGGACAAAGAAAGCGACAAATACCAGGTCCTTACCGACCTTTGCGCCAATGAAGATTTCGCCGGCCATATGGACTTTAAGGTCGCCGGCACCGAAGATGGAATCACCGCCCTGCAGATGGATATAAAAGTCAACGGACTTTCCTTTGAAATATTAAAAGACTCCCTTGATAAAGCCCGCGCCGGCCGAATGCAAATCCTTGAAAAAATAAAAAAAGCAATCAGCGCGCCGCGGCCTCAATTATCCAAATGGGCGCCCCGGATTGAAATTATCCAGATTGATCCCCAAAAAATTGGCGAACTAATCGGCCCCGGAGGGAAAATGATAAGTTCCATCATTGAAAAAACAGGCGTGGAAATAGATATTGAAGATGATGGCCAGGTTTTTGTCTCCTCAAACGATCAAAAATCCATGGATCAGGCCCTAAGCCTGGTCAATCAAGTGACTAAAATTCCCGAAATCGGGGAAGAATACATTGGCACGGTCAGCCGTATCATGGAATTCGGCGCCTTTATTGAATTTCTCTCGGGAAAAGACGGGCTTGTCCATATCTCCAAACTTATTCCCGGGAAAAGAGTGGACCGCGTCACTGATGTTGTAAAAATTGGTGATAAAGTTAAAATAAGAATTGAACAAATAGATAACATGGGCCGCTATAATTTAAGCCTGATAAAAAAACTCTAGTCTTATTTTCTAAAAAATTCCAATATTAAAATAAAAATAAAATATGAACTCAAACACCCCACAAACCAAACCAGGCTTCCAAAAATCCCCTCCTCCTTCCAATCTCCCGACCCAGGGTAAAGAAAACAATATCTTATCCGATCTTAAACAAAAATCTAATCCTCCTTCAAGCCTTGAAAGCCCGGTAGCCACTATTAAGCCCTCCATGGTCCCCGGGTTTTCCTCCACTCAAAAACCTTCCTTTGAAAAACCAGTTTCAAACCAGGAAAAAAACGAACAAAAAAAAGAGACGCCGACCATAACCGAAAAAAAACCAGAAAACGCAGAAACGGAAAAAGAAGAGCAAGTAAACCCTGATGAATTTTTCGCCACAAAAACCGAGCAACCGGAAAAAAAGGAAAAAGAATCCAAAGAGGAGGAAAAGAACCCGGCAGAAGAGGAATCCCAGAACATTACCATAAAAACCCGGGATGAATCCTCGTCTGTCCCTGATAAAAAATTTGATTCGACCTTTTCCGATATTATTACTCCCAAAGAACAGACCGGCCAAACCCAAACTCCCGCCCCGCAATCAGGTCCGGGCATGAAAAAAACCATAATCCTGGGCCTTGTCGCTGTCCTGCTTCTTGTTACCGGAGTAAGCGGTTATTACTTCTTCTTTATTAAAAACCAAACACCCGAACAAAGCTCCTTTGGACAGGAGGAACAGGATAGCGCCTTAACCCGGGGATACGAGGAGCAGGATTCCTCGTCCATCTCTGATACTTCCAATATCCCGATCGAATCCGCTCCCGTAACTCCAATCACCGAAGAACAGCTAAAACTTAACGGCGTAACCGGCATAGCCGTGAACGCCGCCACTCCCGTTGAATTAGTGCAAGCCGTAAAAAATCAATTCCCGAATCTTTCCACCCCTACCCAGCTTATTCTTTCTACCAATAATCAGGAAATCAATTTCAGCCAGTTAAAAATCGCGCTGGGATTGGAAATACCGTCTCAAATCATAGGCGATGAACAAAATTTCGCTCTTGTAGTTTTAAACGAAAACTCCATACCTAAAGTAGCTCTTGTTATAGAAAGCTCAAATTCCCCGGAAATAACCAAGGCTCAGATGCAGGAATGGGAGCAAACAATAGTTCAGGACTTAACTCCCCTGTTTTTTGAGACTCCTGTTGACGATTTTCCTTCCCCCGACCAGCAAATCTTCCAGGACAGCTCCAAATTCCCCAACTCCCGCTACTCCACTCTCAGCCCCTCCAAAGAATTATCCCTTGATTACTCAATCTTGACCGACAAAATAATAATCGCTACCAACTACCGGATAATAGAAGCGGTGATTCCCTTTCTTCAATAATCCTTTCTGTCAATAACCATAAAAAACAGCCCCCCATTTCCCCTTTATTTGTTAGCATATGACCAAGAAGGAGGAAATGGCTATGGCTGGCTGGTTAGGCAAAGGCCGAATGGATTTTACTACCTTAATAAGACGCCCCAGGGGGCAGCCCACCCCTTGTCCTTGTCTTGAAAATCGCCTTGCGGCGATTTTGGTGGGTCACTGTAGAAAAATTTTATGCTTGCCAAATAATGATTAATATTATTCATATGTTATGATTCGCTCTTTTAAAGTTAATATTTCTTGACATTTAAGTCCTTGTAAAATATTAGTTATTTTTATGGGATTTTTCACTCAAGCGGCAATATTCACCTGGCAACAGGAGAGAGGAGGCTACAATGTCTAATATCAATAAAAATAAAAAAGGGCCGTTCTCCGGAGTGAACGTATGGGCCATTACTCAGTGTGCCCATATGATCGAGGTTGATAACCTTTTGAATTATTATAGCCGTCCTATGTCTGGTGCTATCGTCGCCGCGTTTCCGGCCTACACTAGAAGAGATGACAGAGATGACGATGACGATGACAAGGATTAAAAGTTCTTTTAACAATAGAGAGGCAATTTGACCTCTCTTTATTTATCGTGCCTAAATCAAGATGAATTACAAAGGTCTCTTCATTTCGCGATAATTTGTTCCCACCGGAATCAATTTACCCAAAATTACATTTTCTTTTAATCCCCGCAAATGATCTTCCTTGCCCAAAAGAGAAGCGTTTATCAATACTTGAGCCGTGTGCTGAAACGAAGCCGCGGACAAAAAGCTGTCTGTGGTAAGCGATACTTTAGTAATGCCTAATAATAATTTTTCCGCCTTAATTGGCTTTTTCCCGCTTTTTATCAGCTTATCATTCTCCCAATCTACTACCACTGACTCAACAATCTCACCCATAGTTAAATTGCTATTTCCAGGATCTATGATTTTTCTTCTGGAAAACATCTGACGGATAATTATTTCCACGTGTTTATCGTCAATACTTTCCCCCTGCGAAGAATAAACTTCCTGAATTTCTTTCATAATATAGCGGTGAACCGCTTCAACGCCCGAAGCCTTAAATAATTTTTTAAGATCCACGTGCCCGGTAGTCAACTGCTGACCGGCCGCCACTAAATCATTTTTCGAAACAAGCAAAGTGTCGTTTTGCTCGACCCGATAAATTTTCTGATCTCCTTTGTTCCTGGTTCCTTGAGGCTGAATCATAAGCTCTCTCTGCTTGCCTTCCTCTTTTATATTCATCACTTTCCCGTCAAACTCCGAAATCAAAGCCTCTCCTTTAGGCACTCTCGCTTCAAAAATTTCCTCTACCCGGGGCAAACCCGATACAATATCCTCTCCAGCCACTCCTCCGGCGTGAAAGGTTCTCATGGTCAACTGGGTTCCCGGTTCGCCGATAGATTGAGCGGCGATAATTCCCACGGCCTGGCCTAACTCCACTAATTTATTGCGCCCCAAATCATTACCGTAACATTTCTGGCAAACACCATTTCTTGTTTCACAATAAACCGCTGACCTTATTTCCACCTCCCGGATATCCGTGGCCGCGATTTTCTCTCCAGCCTCTTTTGTTATTATCTCACCCGAAGCCACAATCAATTCCTTGGTCCCGGGATCAATAATATCATTTAGGGCCGAACGCCCTTCTACTCTTACCGCGAAATTCTCCCCAATCTCTTCAGTGTCATCGCGATACAAAACCGCTCCTTTTTTAGTTCCGCAATCTTCTTCCCTTACCACAATGTCCTGGCCCACGTCTATCAATCTTCTGGTTAAATAGCCCGCGGTCGCCGTCCTAAGAGCCGTGTCAGCCATACCTTTTCTGGCGCCGTGCGAAGAAATAAAATATTCCAGAACGTTCAATCCCTCTTTAAAACTATCTCGAACCGGCAATTCAATAATGTCGCCGGCCGGATTAGCCATTAAGCCTCTCATTCCCATAAGCTGAACCAGAACCGCCATTGTCCCTCTGGCCCCGGAATTTACCATGGTAAACACCGGTCCCTTCCTGTCTATTCCCTTTTCCACCTGTTCCGCGATCTTGTCCCGGCAATTATTCCAGATTTGCACTACCTGCATTTTACGCTCATCTTCAGTTAAAAGACCTGAACTATACTGGGTCTCAATTTCCGCCAAATTATTTTCCGCTTCCTGAATATATTTATCTTTATTGTAAGACATCTTCAAATCATTCATACCCCAGGAAACACCTGAACGCGTGGCGTAATCAAAACCTAAATTCTTAAATTTATCAATCAATTCCGATACCCCCTGGTCGTCCATAACGCGCTGAGCCTTAGCCATTATTTGTTTTAATTTCTTCTTATCCAGCCTGTCATTTATAAATCCTATCCCTTCAGGCAGTATTTGATTTACCAAAATTCTTCCAACGCAAGTCTCAATCATTTCTCCCTGCTTATCCATGACCCTTATTTTCTCCTTAAGTCCTATCTTCTCCATCTGAAATAAAATTACCGCCTCCTCAAAAGAACTAATTTCTTTTATTTTCCTTTTTTTCTTATCCTGCATGTCAGTCATGTAATAAATACCAAGCACAATATCCAGTGTTGGAATGGCGATCGGTTCGCCGGTCGAAGGTTTTAACAAATTTCTGCTTGAAAGCATGATCTCCGACGCTTCTTCTCTCGCCCTTTTAGTTAAGGGAAGATGAACCGCCATTTGATCGCCGTCAAAATCCGCGTTAAAAGCCGAACAAACCATGGGATGAATCCGGATAGCCCGGCCCTCGATTAAAATCGGCTGAAAAGCCTGAATCCCCAATCTATGCAAAGTCGGAGCCCGGTTTAATATCACGTGATGATTCTTTATCACCTCTTCCAAAATCTCATAAGACTCAGTGGATTCCTGCTCTACCAGCCTGCCCGCGCTTCTCACGTTATGCGCGTATCCCTGTTTTATTAGTTTTTCAATAATAAACGGCTTATAAAGTTCCAGGGCCATTTTTTTAGGAATTCCGCATTCGTTAAATTTCAAACCCGAACCTACCACAATCACTGAACGTCCGGAGTAATCCACTCTCTTTCCCAGAAGATTCTGCCTGAAACGTCCTTGTTTGCCTTTTAGCATGTCAGCCAATGATTTCAAAGGCCTTTTCTGTCCAGTGGAAGCCGCCACAGAAACCTGGCTTCTTCTCGAAGAATTATCATGCAAAGCGTCAACCGCTTCCTGAAGCATTCTCTTCTCGTTTCTGCAAATCACTTCCGGCGCTCCAATCGCCATTAGTTTTTTTAACCGGTTGTTTCTGTTTATTATTCTTCGATACAAATCATTTAAATCTGAAGTCGCGAATCTTCCTCCGTCCAATTGAACCATAGGGCGAAGATCCGGCGGAATAACCGGAATAACCGTGGGCAGCATCCATTCCGGACGAATACCCGCTTGTTCCATTCCTTTTACTACCCTAAGCCGCCTTATTACCTTTTTCTTATCAATGCCTCTGGCCCGCGATTTCATAAGCTCCTCCAATTTTTTTATCTCATGACTTAAATCAAAACTCGCGAGAATCTTCCGAATAGCTTCCGCTCCGATCCCGGCCTCGAAAATATGGCCGTATTTCAAAGAAACATTGCGATATTTTAACTCCGAAATAACGTTCAAGGGCTCCAGCAGATTCAAAAAATCTTTGGATTTCTTCTTACTTTCCTTCAACTCCTCGAACATTCGCTCCTTTTTATTTCTTTCCAATTTTTCCTTTCGAAGCTTCATCAGCTTCTTGCGATAATCTTTTTCAATTTCAGCCAAAGCCCTTGTTTTCTCCTGTTCATTGACCTCTATAATGATGTAGCTCGCGAAATACACCACTCTCTCCAAATCAGCCGCACTCATGTTTAAAACCAGGCTCAATTTCGACGGCGAACCCTTTAAATACCAAATATGCGTAACCGGAACAGCCAAAGTAATGTGCCCCATTCTTTCTCTTCTGACTCCGCTCCTGGTTACCTCCACTCCGCATTTATCACAAACAATTCCTTTGTAGCGAATTCTTTTGTATTTACCGCAATAACATTCCCAATCTTTGCTTGGACCAAAAATTTTCTCGCAAAAAAGCCCGTCTTTTTCAAAACGCTGGGTTCTGTAATTTATGGTTTCCGGCTTCAAAACCTCGCCGTAAGACCAATTCAAAACATCCTCGGGCGAAGCCAGTCTTAATTTTATCGCTTCAAAATCGCTTACTTTATGTGCCATTTTAAATGCTTAATATTTGCTATTTCTTATCCAGAAGTTCAACGTTCAATCCCAATCCTTTTAACTCGTTTATAAGAACGTGCAATGAAGTCGGAACATTCGGGCTTTGAATCTCCTCCCCCTTGACAATCGCCTCGTAAGCCTTGGATCTTCCCACCACGTCATCCGACTTAATAGTCAGGATTTCCTGCAGCATATGAGCCGCTCCGTGCCCTTCCAGCGCCCAAACTTCCATTTCTCCAAATCTCTGGCCTCCAAATTGAGCCTTGCCGCCCAACGGCTGTTGAGTAATCAAAGAATAAGGACCGATTGAACGCATATGAATCTTATCTTCCACCAGATGATTTAATTTCATGATATACATCACTCCCACTGTCACTTTATTGTCGAATTTCTCTCCGGTCACTCCGTCTACAAGCCTCACCTTACCATCTTCCGGCAAACCGGCTTTCTTCAATTCCCGGCTTATCTGCTCCTCGGATATTCCGCCTAAGGCCGGCGAAGCCACCTTATAACCCAGCACTTCAGCCGCCCAGCCCAAATGAGTCTCCAGAATCTGGCCGATATTCATACGCGAAGCTACTCCCAAAGGATTCAACACCACGTCAACCGGCGTCCCGTCCGGCAAATGCGGCATATCTTCCCGGGGTAAAATTTTAGCGATTACCCCTTTGTTCCCGTGTCTTCCAGCCAGCTTATCTCCTTCTTGTATTTTTCTAAGCTGTGCCACTGTAACCTGGATTTGCTTGCTCACTCCTGAAGGCAGTTTGTCTCCCTGATCGCGGGAAAATATCTTTATGCTCACCACCTTGCGCT
>JAHKAQ010000104.1 GCA_018825765.1 Patescibacteria group bacterium | reverse complement strand
TATATTTAAACTCCACAAAATGCCGGAACGGCTGTTTATTATTTTTTCTTTTTTACTCGCGGCTCATCTTATTTTCAAGAAAAAGGATAAGTTTTTTATTTTCAGGGCGCTGGGCGTGATAGCTTCTTTTATAATGGTATTTTACTCATTGTTCAAGCATTACGGCCTTGATCCGGAGCTTTTGGATTACTCATTTTTTCTTTCAGGGATATCTCTGTTAATTATACTGGTAAAATTTTTAAAATCCAGGAATTTTTATTTTTTAAAGCCCAGGAAAAAAGATTTTGATTTAAAAGGGCTGGGCTTGAGCTTTTTGCTTATTGGCTTTGTATGGCTGGTTCTGGCGGCGTATTTTCGCGAACTTTTTCTTCTGCCGCATTATATTAGCATTGACGCTCCCCTGCATTTTTCCCGGTTCCGGCATTTTGTGGAGTTTAAATATAATTCAAATGATTCGGCGCCGGCTTTTGCCATGCTTTATGTGTTTTCGAATTTATTCTTTTTCACTTTCAGAGGAGTGGAGAGTGTTCTATATAATTTTCAGCTGACAAATATTCTTATTTTTTCTCTTACGGCGGTGTATTTTTACCTACTTTTTAGTAAAAAATTTGCTATAAAATCGAAATTGCTTAAGATGCTTTGTTTTTTACTGCTAACTTTCGGGTTCTTTTTTAATTTATTTATTTTTGGATTCGCGCCTCAATTAATTGCTTTGTTTTTGCTTTTAGTGTTTTGGGATTTACTTCCTTACGCTAAAAAAAGCTGGGCGAGCAGGTTATTTTTGGCAACCGCGGCCGCTTCAATATATTTGAGCTATACTTTCTGGATTGGAGTCTTAGCAATATATTTAGGATTGGTATTTTTAAAACAAATTTACTTTTCAGAAAAAAGATGGAAGATATTATTAAAAGTCTCCCCTCTTATTATTATCGGCGGTTACTTTATCTTGAAAAAAATTTCAATTTTAAGAATGGCGTCGGAGGAGGGAGAGGTATATCGGGTGTTTACGGCTAATTTTTGGATGTTTATTGTGTTTTTTTTCGGCGGCGGTTACTTTATCTTGAAAAAATGGCGCAAAGACAGCTCGGAAATGTCTTCGGCTTTTTTGGCCACGTTGTTATTCAGTCTTGGGTTTGCTTTGACTCATCTTTTGGGCTATGTTTCTTCCTATACTTTTTTCAAAGGCCTGTTTCTCACCGGCTCATTTATTTTTTACGCTGCTTTCTATTTTCTTGATCAAATGGAGCGAACGGCTGGCGGAAAGGCCTGGAAAAAATTTAACAAAATTTTTGCCGCGGTCATTGTTATTTTAATGCTTTACCCTTTTATTCCCTGGGGCAGTAAAAACGAGTTGCAGGCGAAGCTGGTGTCTTCAATTGACAAAGAAGGCATCTGGTCATTTAAACAGCGGCCTTTGGATATATTTTATTTTAATATTAAAGCTTTTGAGGACAGAGGAAACCGGGTGGAGAATTTTATTTCCTTTGACCGGGAAAAACTGGAATTTTTAAGGGAATTGCGGCCTTATCTGCCCGAGGACTTTAACGGCTATTATAGTTTTTATGATTCTATTACCCGAAAAGTGGAGAACCGGATGATGATGGCCGCGGACTTTAAGACTTCTTATTGGGTTTTTGCTTTGACCAAAATCTGGAACCGTTCTTTGGACGTAATGGAGGTGCATAATACAAAAGTTATTGATTACGACGACTGGGTAAAAAATCATCATGATCCATATTTAATGATTCTTGACACGCAGACCACCAACCGCTGGCTGTGGCTGAATGAAAAAAAATTCAAGTGGGATGATTTTGAGGTGCTTTATCAAAAGGGTGGGAATTATTTGCTAAAGTATAAAAAATAAGATATAAAGAGAAGGGTTAGACATTAAACAAAGAAAAAGGAGGAAAATAAAATGACAAAGAGAGCAGGGAAAATAATGATCATCGCTGAAGCTGGCGTAAACCACAACGGCTCTTTGGTTATCGCCAAAAAAATGATAGACCGGGCTAGACAAGCCGGGGCGGATTGGGTAAAATTTCAGACCTTTAAAACCGAGAGTTTGGTTTCGAAAAGGGCAAGAAAGGCGGATTACCAGAAAAGAAACCTGAAGAAGAGCGGGAGTCAGGATGAAACTGACACCCAATTTGAAATGTTGAAGAAGCTGGAATTGAGCGAAGCTCAATTCGTAAAATTGAAAAAGTATTGCGAAAAGCTGGGGATTGGCTTTTTGTCCACTCCCTTTGACGAGGAAAGCGCTGATTTGCTGGAGAAAATGGGAATCGGGATGTATAAGATTCCCTCGGGAGAAATTACCAATCTTCCATTTTTGAAGCATGTCGCCAGAAAAGGAAAGCCGATTATAATGTCAACCGGCATGGCTGATCTG
>JAHKAQ010000103.1 GCA_018825765.1 Patescibacteria group bacterium | reverse complement strand
GCCCTGATTGCTAAATCTTCTCCAGCCTTATAAGCCGCCTTTACTTTCCCGCCTTTTTCAGGAGCCAGCACTCCGGCTAAACTTTTTTGTGAATCATCGTCAATAAGCTGAACATACATCCTTGTGTTGCTTCGAAACACGCAAAGCCGCGGAATTTTTCCCGTGCCTTTTACTCGCACCCTTTTTTTCCTCTTTTTTCTTAAATTGTTTCTGCTTATCTTATTCATAATATTTTTTATTCTCCCTCCTCGCCCGCTACTTTCTTTCCTTCTTTTCTTCTCACGAACTCATCAAGATATCTTATTCCCTTGCCCTTATACGGCTCGACTTTTTTCTTGGCCCTTATATCAGCCGCCACCTGACCCACCATTTGCTTATCAATCCCGGAAACCGTTATTTGATTTTTTTCCACTGAAAAATTTATCCCCTCTGGCGCCTCCACCTCTACCGAATGAGAAAACCCAAGCTCCATCACCAGTTTCTTGCCCGACACTGAAACTTTATAACCCGTGCCCTGAAGCTCCAGTTTCTTTTCAAAACCCCGGGTGACTCCCTCAATCATATTAAAAACCAGCATGCGATAAGTCCCCCAAAGCGCCAACGCTCCGGGTTTTTCCAGACTCTTTGGCTTCAAGACAAGCTCTTTAGCGTCTTTCCTTATCTCGATGTTTTTATGACAATTCAAAACAAGCTCTCCTTTTTGACCCTTAACTTTCAATTCCTGCCCTTTTACATTAACCTCTACCCCGCTTGGTATTTCTATTGGTTGTTTTCCTATTCTTGACATAATCTTAATATAATTCACAAATTACTTCTCCGCCCACTTTCTGTTTCCTGGCCTGCCTGTCTGTCATTACCCCTTTGGAAGTTGAAATAATCGCTGTTCCCGCCCCGTTTAGCACTCTTCTTGTCTCTCTCCACCCCCTGTAAATCCGCCGGCCTGACTTGGAAATTCTCTTCATGGAAGTAATCGCCGGAGTTCCGCTGGCGTATCGAAGACCAATCTCTATGTCTTCTTTGTTGCCATCCTTTACCCTTTTTACCGTCTTCACGTAACCTTCATGTTTCAATATTTTCGCGATATCAAAATTAACCCGTGAATATAAAATAACCACCTTATCAAGCCTTCTTGTTTGAGCGTTTATTATTCGAGCGAACATATCCGCGATTGTATCCATAAATTCTTGCTTAATCTAAATAAAAATTACCAGGAAGCTTTTTTTACTCCAGGAATTCTTCCTTCTTCGGCTAATTCCCGAAAACAAATCCGGCATAAATTAAATTTCCTGATATACCCCCTGTTCCGGCCGCAACGAAAACAACGCCTGATTACCCGCGTTTTCTGTTTGGGTCTCCTGTTGGCTTTTTCAATCAATGCTTTCCTGGCCATCTAAAAATCTAAAATATTATCTAATTATATTACCTGTGAACTTGTTCAAGGTCAATGCTCGAGCCGCTTCCAGCCATTTACTTCTTTTTTTTCTCTTTCTTGTCTTTCTCCTTGGCCTCTTCTCTCCTGGATTTTATCTTCTCCTCTATTCCAGTTTCCTCTCCCTTTCTTATCGGAAAACCAAACAACCTCAAAAGTTCCAGCCCCTGCTTTTTGTCTTGAGCCGTGCTCACGATGTTTATCTCAAGGCCAAAAACATGCTGGGCTTTTTCACTATCAATTTCAGCGAAAGCCGTATGCTCCCGCATCCCGATATTCACGCTTCCCCGAAATCCAAAATTATTCTCTGATATACCGCGAAAATCTCTTACCCGGGGCAAAGCTTCAACGATCAGCCTCTCTAAAAAATCAAACATTCGCTTGCCTCTTATTGTCGCCTTTACTCCCACTTTCTGGCCAATCTTCACCTTAAACCCGGAAATCGCCTGCCGGGCTTTGGTGTAAACCGCTTTTTGTCCGGCGATTAAAGACATATCCTTTCTAATACTTTCTTTTGCTTCCTCGTCTTCGGACCATGGTCCAATGCCCGTGTTCAAAACTATCTTTTCCAGGCGGGGAACCGCCATCGGACTCTTATACCCAAATTTCTTCATCATCCGGGGAACAATTTCTTTCCTGTATTTTTCCCACAAAGTCCTTTTATTTAATTTTCCCTGTGCTTTAACTTTAGATTTCATTTTTACATTTCTTACAAACTCTTATTTTAATCCTTTTCCCGGCCGCCTCTCCATCCTTCTTCGCCTTAAAGCTCGCTTTTACGCCTTTACCGCACTTCTCGCAATACAGCATCGCGTTTGAAACGTGAATCGGCGCCGGCATTTCGATCCGCTGGCCCTTTTCATTTTTTTTCCCCGACTTCATGTGCTTTTTTATTAAGTTGGCGCCATCAACAATCACTCTTTGATTTTTTATATCAACCTGAATTATTTCTCCCTTAAATCCCTTGTCCTTACCTGAAATTATTATTACTTTGTCGCCTTTTCTCATTTTCATAACTTTTTAATTCTTCTTATAACACTTCCGGAGCCAGAGAAATTATTTTTTTAAATCCCCGCTCCCGGACCTCTCTGGCGATCGGACCAAAAACTCTGGTGGCCTTCATTTCCGTGCCGTCTAAAATAACCGCCGCGTTCTCGTCAAAACGAATATACATTCCGTCGCTTCTCCGATAAGGATACTTCTGGCGCACGATTACCGCTCGAACCACTTCTTTTTTCTTTACCATGGTTCTTGGTTCGGCTTGTTTCACCGAAGCCACGATAACATCTCCCAATCTGGCGTAACGCTTTCTGGTTCCGCCCAAAACGCGAAAACACTCAATCAGTTTCGCTCCACTAT
>JAHKAQ010000102.1 GCA_018825765.1 Patescibacteria group bacterium | reverse complement strand
TTTTACCCAGAATATTCTGGGAGCGAACGACGCCAATAATGACTTTGATTCAAGCACAGTAGCGGCTAATAATGACGGAAGCATTGTTGAAAGACTGGAATACATCTCGCAAAACAGCGCGGCCGGCACCTGCGGCAACGGCACGGTGGAAGGCGGGGAAACCTGCGACGACGGCAACACCTCCTGGACCGTGGGCTCCTGCGCCGCTGACTGTTCAGGCAGGAATTACTGGAGCAGTCCCGAGGCTCTTGGAACCTGCCTTAACACCGACACGCTGGCGCTGAAGTTTTTCTGCTATGAAATGGGACGCTTTGTTTCGGCCGCTTCGGCGGTTACCAGCTCTTCTTCTTTGAGTTCCGTGATTAATCCCACTTACGCGGGAACAGAAGCGGTGATTGTAGGAATGAGCCTCGCGCAATCTTTTTATTGTTCCGTGGCGGGTGGCGGCTTGCACGCTGCGTCAGGACGAGTATCTTACCCTTCCAGCCAGTCTACCAGCATATTAAGAGTTTCGTTATTTTCTGCATTCACGACTGGCACTCACGCTCTATATTCCGGTCTTACCGGCTATTCTATACTTGTTCATTCTTATATTTATTCGACCATTTCGTCCGCCGTTAGTACCGCAGGCCTCACCACCACCGCCACCTATTCTGTCTCAGAGTACACCTTTTACACCTCGGAAATCTGGTGCACGGATTAAGTAATTAAATAATTATCAACTAGAACATGCCTTTTATAGAACACCCCGCCGTCCTTATCTGGATTCTTATCATCCTGACCCTCTGGACCATTCCCTGGAAAGCCATGGCTCTTTGGAAAAGCGCCAGAAGCGGCCAGATCGGCTGGTTTATGTTCTTTGTGCTCATAAACACCGCCGGCATTATGGAAATACTTTATCTTAAGCGCCTTTCCCGCCTTAAGCCTCGAAATATTGACCGAAGAATAAGAAGAATTTCGTAATCCTTCTTTATTTTAATCAAAAACCCGGACTAAACTATTCCCGCGCTTTTGCTTTGTAGCTCTTTTGAAAAATTCTCTTTAATCTTTCCCTGTCTTTTTCATTCATCTCTTTTATCAGAGTTAAAATTACAAAATATAGAACAAAGAATAAACCCGCTTCAGGGATAAAAAACATGGTTGATCTGGGAATAAACCAGAAAACAATCAACATGCCCAAAGTCACCCCCAGCGTTCTTAAGAGTGAAAAAATATCTATAAATTTGCCGAATGTCTTGCCAACCATATACAAAGAACCCATCATTAAACAAAATGAAGTGGCGGCCGTGGCAATCGCCGAACCTAGAATGCCCCAGCGGGGGATCATAAGGTAATTCAGGGAAAAATTTATTAAAAGCCCCAGCCAGGTCAAAATTAACGATTTCCTTACCTTGCCCGAGCCGTTAAGAATAAACACGCAAATGTAGAATATGGTTAAACAGCCCACCCCGGCCACGAATATCTTTAAAGCCAGCTCCCCTTCGATGTATTTTTTAGAATAAAGCAGGGTGATCATCTCTTTGGAAAAAATCATAATCACAGCCACCGTGGGAAGAATAAGCATGATGATATAGCGCATGGATTTTTGAATCAATTTTCGCGCTTCTTCTTTTGTTCTTTTCTGCATCAGATTAGAAATCGTAGGCAAAAGCAAAAAAGCCAGATTAGAGAAAAAATAAAAAGGAATTCTCCCCACGGTGATTACCGCGTTGTAAATCCCCACCCAATAATCACTTTCAAGCAGTCTTTTTGTCAGAAAAAGATCAATGTTTATCACCAGGTTGTAAGCCACCATAAAGCCGGTTACCCCCAGGCCGAAGCGGATAATATCCGAATAAGGGAAATCTCCTTCTATGGGTTTTTTGCGGTGGCTGTCGGCGAAATAGGAAAAAACAGACACCAGAACCGGCGCCACTATGTATCCTATTATCGCCCCTTGTATTCCCCAGAAAAAAGCCATAATAAGAATGGCCATTATTCGGGCCGCTGAACGAATACTTCTTTGCAAAGCCTGCATGCCAAACATATGCAGGCCGTTAAAATAATGATTATAAAAACTAGCCGCGGCAAAAGCCGGAATAATTAAAGTTGAAAGCTTAATAAGAGAAAGCAAGCTTTTATCTCTGAAAAAGTCAGCGATAAAAGGCGCGGCAAAATAATAAATAAGCGATACAAAACCAATCAAAATTACCTGCGCGATAGCCGACTTTCTTTTGATTATTTTTTCTTTTTCCGGAAACTGGGAAATAAATTTAGAAAGCGCCTTGGGAATCCCGTCTCCCACAAACACGATCGACATAGTGGCCAGGGTGACGATAAGCCCATAGCGGCCATAGTCAGCCGGACTTAATAAACGGCCAAGATAAGCGTGAATAAAATACCCGGAAAGCACGAAAACAATTTCGCTTAAATTTATTAAAATAAATGAACGCGCCAGTTTTGACATAAAATCTATTAGTCTATTATCCTTTTATTTTCTCCCATTGTTTTTCTATAAGTTTAGCCGTATCTGTTTTTTTCTCCCTAGAGTGAATTGTTTTAAAACCGAATCGCCGTCCAAATTTTTTATATAATTTCTGCTTGGCATCCAGATAATCCAGCCCCTGGTCTTTTTTCCGTTTATCCGCCTGTTTAGGTGATATCTTTAAAAATAAAGCTAAATCCGGCTTGGGAATTAAACTTTTCAATACAGGCGCGATATAAGCTCCTTTTTTATCTTCCAAATAAAAAATATTCACCAGGTAATCATAAAAATACCGGTCGCATACAATAACCAGGTCGCGCTTCCCCGCGAAAAAAAGGTAAAAACGAAAAACAACAAGATCAACAATCAGGGCTAATTTTCGAAAAAGCACCCCCCAGCTGCAAGCTTTTGTTCTTGACTTGTTTTTCTTTTTTCTGTCTCCCCAAGCCCGTTCAACAGCCGGTTGCCGATGGAATTTCTTATCATGTGGACCACCTTGTATGGCCTGTTTTTCTTTTTCAAATAATTAACGAACAATTTAACTTGCGTGGTTTTGCCACTGCCGTCCAATCCCGAGAAGGAAATAAGTTTCATAAATGTGTAAAATTAAGATTAATTTAAAA